>DATBGM010000089.1:0-7480 GCA_036557945.1 Bryobacteraceae bacterium
ACCAGACAGACCACCGTACACCAGCCCGCGTGGCGATCCATCACGCGAATTAAAAACTCAGGTTCGGACATATCAAAATTGGCTAAACCTCGTTTTCGTCTCATAAACCGAGACGTTTGCTCTCGAGTCCAGGCGCGTTGCGCTTCATCGAATATCGTGACTTTTTCGACTGGAATCTCGTGGTTCTTTAGGTAGTGATCTCGGAAGTGGTGAATGTTCTGAATGAAACTACGCACCTCGCGCTCGGCTGTTTTCTTCGAGACGCTCTCGCGCTGTGCTTTGTCACGCGCCAGTGCTTCTCTCAGAACATCCACCAGCGGACCGTTACCGGACAGAAAGACTGCATGTTCTTCGCGATGTTCTTCGGAACGCGTACTAGCGATGTTCAGGCCTGCCAGTGTCTTGCCGGACCCGGGTACGCCCGTCACAAAGCAAATCGCTTTCTTCTGGGTTTGGCGAGCACGATCGATAATTGCACTTACCGCCGCGCTTGTCTGCCGCAGATTTCTGGCGCCCGCATCCGATCGTGAAATGTCATTGACGCTGTGTGTGCGATAAAGAACCTGCGCCGCCTCGACGATCGTTGGCGTCGGTTTATAACCTTTCGTCATCCACTCATCGACATCAATCGTGGGAAAACTTCTTGCCGCGGTTACCAAATCGATTACTTCGCTTAACCCAGCAGCGTTGGTCACGACCGGAGTGCTAAGCAGGTCGTCAGCGAATCGGACGTCGCAAATCGGCTTGTCGGTTGCATGCGTAGACACCAGCACCGGAACGATCGCAACGCGATGACTGCCTTCGTGGAAGTTTTTCAAATCCAGCGCATAATCTTCCACCTGCGCAAGAGCTGCCGCCAGGTGATGTACCGCACCCACCTTAAATTCGAGCAGGAAAATCACATTGCGCCAGATCAGTAAAGCGTCAGCGCGTTTGCCCATCCTTGGAATAAAGAATTCGAAGAATATTCTTCCGTTTGCCCGGTTTTGAAGCGTGGTCTTAAGCAGCAAAATCTGGCTAAGCCACGCATCGCGCTGCGCCTCTTCCAGAGCAAAATGATGCTCGGTCGCCAAAACGCCCAGAATGCGCTCCTCATCCTCTCTGAGGAAGTCCGCGATAGACGAGTTGTAGTAGGCCTTGATTGCCATACGTTAAGCACCTTTGTCGCATACGCCAATCCCTTTCAGCCGCTGGTTAGAGGCGCGAGTGCCACCGCCAGCTCTCGCACGCCGCGCCGGATTTCCTTCGGATCGACACACGCAAACCCCAGATGCAAGCCTGCCCGCACCGGTTTGCTGCGACGGTAGGCATGCTCCAGGCCCATCACCTCCACCCCGCGCGCCTGGGCCTCCCGTATCGCCGCTGTTTCGTCGATCCCAGACGTCAGCCAGCCCACCGTCTGTAAACCGGCTTCGATCGGCGAAATCTCGAGGAGTCCGGCGAGCTTTTCCCGGGCGCTCTCCATTAACACCGTCAGCCGCTCGCTATATACCTGCCGCATCCGGCGCAGATGCCGCGCGAAGTGTCCCTGCTCCATAAAGTCGGCGAGCACGGCTTGGTCTGCTACCGGCGCATGCCGGCTCGAAACCGATTTCACGGCGGCAAACCGGTCCACCAGCGCCGGCGGAATCACCAGGTATCCAAGCCGCAGCGCCGGAAACAGCACCTTGCTGAACGTGCCTGCAAACAGAACCCGCTCGTGCCGGTCAATTCCCTGCAGCGCCGGCAGCGGCCGTCCCGAGTACCGGTATTCGCTGTCATAATCGTCCTCAAAAATCAAAGCGTTGGATGCGCGCGCCCATTCAAGCAGCTCGAGGCGCCGCGAGAGACTCATCGTCATCCCGAGCGGAAACTGGTGACCGGGCGTGATGTATACCAGCCGTGGCTGGCTCTTATATAAACCGCACGCGTATAACTCGCGCGCGCGCAAACCTTCCGCATCCACCGAGACCGGAGAAATTTTCGCGCCGCAGCTCTCGAAGACGCGCGCCGCACCGACGTAACCGGGATCTTCGATCGCCACCCGGTCGCCGCGATCCAGCAGCACGCGCGCGGCAAGATCGAGTGCCTCCTGCGCCCCGGAAACGATCAGAATCTGCCCCGCCGCGCATTTCACGCCGCGCGAGGCGTTTAAGTATCGGGCAAGCGCTTGGCGTAGTGGCAAATATCCGAGGGCATCGCAGCCCGCGAGTGCGTTCACCGAGAAGCGTCGCAGCCGGCGCGCCGCCAGTTGCGCCCAGAGCGTCATTGGAAACAGATCGAGCGCCGGAATATTGGCCCGGAACGCCCGGGGAGCACGCGGTTCATAGCTCGGAAACGGGCGCACACGCCGTGCATATTCGGAGACGCTGGGTTCGTTCGGTGATTTTTCGCTTCGGCCGGGTGCGGCGGTCTTTCGTGCTTCGAACAACACCTCCGGCAGCACGTTGCTGACGTAAGTGCCGGAACCGGTGCTGCCTTCGAGATAGCCTTCGGCTTTGAGCTCGTCAAAAGCGCGCACGACGGTTCCGCGTGCCAATTCGTATTGACGGGCCAGTTCGCGTGAAGCCGGCAGACGGTTGCCGGGGCCCAGACGGCCCTCCAGAATCTCGCTTCGGAGGGCATTGTACAGCCATTCGTAGCTTGCCCGACGCTCGGGCGGCTGCAAGGTCAGTTCAAACGCGGTGGTTTGTTTGGGCATGAAAGCGGTACACGTGAAATCTCGTAAATGGATCTTCCGCGGAGTCCAATTTCACTCTAACGTTGATCTAGAGGAGCGAATGAAAGCGAAAACGATACTCTGCAGCATCGCGCTCGCCGCAACTGTGACGGCGGCACAACCGGCCCGCGAAGTTTTCTCGCATGCGCTGCCAGCGCTTGCAGGCAACCGGTTGCAGGTTCACCTCATCGAGGTGAACTATGCCCCGGGCGAATCGTCGCCGGCGCACTCGCACCCGTGTCCCGTGACCGGATACGTTATCTCCGGCGCGGTGCGCATGCAGGTGAAAGGCGAACCCGAAAAGGTCTATCGCGCGGGCGAAACGTTCTACGAAGCGCCCAACGGTGTGCATGCGGTTTCCGCTAACGCCAGCGCTACCGAACCCGCGCGCTTTCTGGCCTACTTCGTGTGCGACCATGAGGCTCCGCTCGCGACACCGGTGCACGAAAAATGAAGCGGCAGCGCTGCGCCGTCTGGTACCTCCGCATCGCGCTCGGCGCAGCATTTCTTTCAGCGGTAGCGGCGCGTTTCGGATGGTACGGCAGGAACGTCGGCTGGGGTAATTTCGAAAACTTCACGCGCTATACCGCGCAAGTAAATTCGTTCATGCCAGCCTTCACCATTCCGTTTCTGGCCTGGGCCGCGACCGTGCTTGAAGTCGCCCTCGGCATTCTGCTCATCGCCGGCCTCTGGCCTAAGCAGGTTGCGCTCGCAAGCGCCATGCTGCTCGCCTGGTTCGGCATTGCGATGGCCATCTCGTTCGGTATCAAATCGCCGCTCGATTATTCGGTTTTTTCGGCATCGGCCGGGGCGCTGCTGCTGGCATTCAGTAGCCCGGCAAATCCCGGCCGGTCCGCCGATTCAGAGGAGAAGCAATGAGCCCGCGCTTTTTCAGCGAGCGAAAAGATCAAAGAAGACTTATGGAACAACGTTATAACCCCTACAAAGCGTCACCCGGCATGTATAAAGCAATGCACGGGCTTGAGGAGTATCTGCACGGCTGCGGTCTGGAAGAAGGTCTGCTTCATCTGCTAAGGCTGCGGGTTTCGCAGATCAACGGCTGCGCCTACTGCCTCGATATGCACTGGAAAGATTTACGCGCAATCGGAGAAGGCGAACAGCGCCTGTATTCGCTGGATGCCTGGCGCGAATGCCCATACTACACCGATCGCGAACGAGCCGCACTTGCCTGGGCGGAAGCGCTGGCAACGCTTCGCGAAGGACGCGTGCCCGATCCGGTCTACGAAGAGGTGCGCCGGCATTTCAACGAGAAGGAACTCGCCGACTTAACGCTCGCAGTCGCGGCGATCACCGGCTGGAACCAGCTCAATGTCTCGGCGCGTCTCACTCCCGGGACATACAAACCGGCTCGTGTGCGAGAGCTTGTCGCAAATTAGGCGTGCTTTTTTCAACAACCCGCTAAAGACCCGGACGGCCTGCCGGGCGGGCGTTCAGGATCGTGAGTGCACGTTCGAGCTCGTCCGGCATAACTGCCGAGTCGTTCCGGCAAAGCAGATCGCGCAGCGTGGTCGAGCCGAGCACACGGTCTACTGCATCCTGTAGCGTCCGCCAGAGCGAGCGCATCGAACACTCGGCCGAGTGCACGCAATCGCGTTTGGTGCCAGCGTGCTTGCCGCAGAAGCCATCTTCATAGATGCGGCCGCCGAGGATTGCAAGCGCGTCGCCTACGAAGATTTGCTCCGGCGGAAGAGCGAGCGTGTAGCCGCCGGCTTTGCCGCGCGCAGCCTTTACAAATCCGCCGCGCCGGAGCATGCGCAAAAGCTTTGCGGCATACGGCAGGGAAATTCCTTCGCTGCGGCTGATTTCCGGGATCGTGGCGCTGCCGTGTTCGCCGCGGCGCGCCACCTGCAACAGACAGCGCAATCCGTATTCTTCGTGCGAACTCAGCTTCATGACCCTAGCTTCGAGAGCGGAACCACATCGCGGCCAAGATCCAGATCGAAACCGAGCGCGAATCTGGCGGCATCCGACATCTTGCTGCGATCCCAAGGCGGATCGAAGACTATATCCACTTTTGCCGAACGAACTCCGGCAAGGCTTTCGATTTTGTATTTCACCTGCGCAGGCAGGCTGTCGGCTACCGGGCAGTTGGGCGCAGTCAATGTCATGCGCACAACGACATCGTTTTCCGGCGAGACAGCGATATCGTAAATGAGCCCGAGCTCGTAAATGTTGACCGGAATTTCGGGATCGTAGATCGTCTTCAGTACGTCAACGACACGGTTGCGCAGATCGTCAGACATCGAAACTACTCCGTAGAAACGGGCTGGTGCTCGCTGTGCAGCGCCGCACGCAGCGTGTGCCAGGCGAGCGTGGCGCATTTGACGCGCATCGGATATTCGCGCACACCGGAAAAAACAGCCAGTTTGCCGAGATCGGCTGCCGGCAGACGGTCCTCCGTGAGCAGGCTGTGAAACTTCTGGAACATGCTCTCGGCTTCTTCCGGCGTCTTGCCTTTAACAGCGTCCGTCATGAGTGACGCCGAAGCAGTTGAGATGGCGCAGCCGGCGCCCTGAAAGGCCACGTTCTGCACTCGTCCGTTTTCGATTTCGAGTTGCAGCGATAAGCGATCGCCGCACAGGGGATTGTGTCCTTCGGCGGCGTGCGTCGCATGCGCCAGTGTGCCGCGATTGCGGGGACGCTTGCTGTGGTCGACGATCGTTTCCTGGTAGAGATCGTTGAGCGTCGACATCAGGCGAAAAACTCCTGTACTTTGCGAATCCCCGCAGCGAGAGCATCGATTTCAGCCGGCGTGTTGTAAAAGGCGAGCGATGCGCGGGTGGTGGCGGCGACCTTGAAACGATCCATCACAGGCTGCGCGCAATGGTGGCCCGTGCGGACCGCAATACCTTGCTGGTCGAGAATGGTGCCGACATCGTGCGGATGAATGCCGTCGAGCACAAACGAGATAACGCTTGCTTTGTGGGGAGCGGTGCCGATGATGCGCGCGCCCGGAAGGCTTTCGACCACCCGGGTGGCGTAGTGGAGCAAATCAGCTTCGTAGGCGGCGATGCGGTCGAGGCCGATCGTATTCACGTAGTCGATGGCAGCACCGAGGCCGACAATGCCCGCGATGTCCGGCGTACCCGCCTCGAACTTGTAGGGCAATACGTTGTATTCGGTCTTTTCGAAAGTGACGGAACGGATCATGTCGCCGCCGCCTTCAAACGGAGGCATGGCGTCGAGCAGTGCTTCTTTCCCGTACAGCACGCCGATACCGGTCGGACCGAACAGCTTGTGTCCGGAGAAGGCGTAGAAATCGGCGTCGAGCGCGCGCACGTCAACCGGCATGTGCGGAACGGCCTGCGCGCCGTCGATAACGACTTTGGCGCCGACGCGATGCGCGAGTTCGATCATGTGCGCAATGGGATTCACCGTGCCGAGCGCATTCGAGACATGCGCCAGCGCCACCACGCGAGTGCGCTCGTTCAGCGCCCGTTCGAATCGATCGAGCGGAATCACGCCAGCGTCATCGATGTGAACCACCTGGAGCTGCGCACCCTTTTCGAGGCACAGCATCTGCCAGGGAACAATATTCGAATGATGTTCCAATCCGGAGACGAGTACCTCATCGCCCGGCTTCAAGTTTTGACGGCCGTATGTCTGGGCGACAAGATTGAGGCCGTCCGTTGCGCCCCGAACGAAGATGACTTCATTCGTTGAGCGCGCATTGATAAAGTTACGAGCCTTTTCGCGGGCGCGATCGCAAGCTTCCGTCGCCCGCGTGCTCAGCAGATGTACCGCTCGGTGCACATTCGCGTTGTAGTGCGTGTAATAGTCCACCAACGCGTCGATCACCGCCTGCGGCTTCTGCGTGGTCGCTGCATTATCGAGATACACGAGCGGCTTGCCGTGAATGAGCTCCCGCAAGATCGGGAAATCTTCGCGAATACGGTCCACGTCAAAACCGGCCGGACACTCGACCACGATGGATCCGGCAGACATCAGGCGCTCTCCACCAAGCTCTTATGCGTGAGAACTTCGAACAGCGCCTGTTCGAGATAAGCGCGAATTTCCACAACGCCGATGCGGTCGATTACATCTCGGGCGAAGGCGTAGATCAGCAGATTGCGCGCTTCCTCTTTATTGATGCCGCGCGCGCGCAGGTAAAACAGTGCTTCTTCGTCAAGCTGTCCGACGGTGGCGCCATGCGTACAACGGACATCATCGGCCAAAATCTGCAGCTCGGGCTTGGTATTGATGGCAGCGTTCTCGCTTAGCACGAGATTCTTGTTAGTCTGCTTGGCGTCGGTCTTTTGCGCATCCTTACGCACAAAAATCTTGCCGTTGAATACCGCGCTCGAATTGCCGTCGAGAATACCTTTGTAAAGCTCGTGACTGGCGGCATACGGTTCGGCGTGATCGATGGCGGTGTGATTATCGATGTGCTGCTTGCCGGTAGCAAAATAGAAACCATTCACGGTTCCCTCGCAGCCGGTTGAAAGAACCGCGTTTACATCGTTGCGTACGAGCAGCCCGCCGAGGGTGATGTTGTGCTGCTTGAAATTCGAATTACGCGCCTGTTTAATCTGGATCGTCGCAACGTGAAACGCATCGCCGCTCTCTTCATTGAGCTTGATGTGCTCGACGACCGAATTTTCGCCCACCACGATCTCAGTCACCGAGTTGGTGAAGTATTTCCCGCTTCCCGTGTATTTTTCAATAATCTGAACCTGACTGTTCGCGCCGACGACGATCAGATTGCGCGGATGCGCGGTGCGGCCGGGAACGGCTTTGAACTCGACGAAGACCGGATTCTCG
>DATBGM010000090.1:0-5353 GCA_036557945.1 Bryobacteraceae bacterium
TTGTGCCGGCCTGGTAGGCGTAGAGCTTCGCGAGATTCTTTACGCTCGTTTTGGTTAGCAGATGTTCGGAGCGCGCCCAGCCGTTGCGCTCAGGGCCGCCATTCTGCATGGGCCAGTCTGCGGCCAATAATGTGATTGCGCCAATTGCGGCGGCGATGCTGATGAAGCGGAACTTGCTCATGCTGCTAAAAAACGATGCGCGCTTTCTTGGTTTCTAACTTTGGAAAATCAATGCCCGGAACATTGCGCAGATCGTCGAGCGATTTAAAATCGCCATTCTTCGCGCGATACTCGATCACGGCGCGGGCCTGCGAACGCCGCAGTGCCAGCGTGGTTTGCAAATCGACCATGTTGGCGGTGTTGATGTTGATGGAACCGGGCACGGCAGGGCCGAAATTCTTTGAAAGGTAGTTCAATATGGCTTCGAACTCTTCATCAGAAGCCTGTGCGCCGAGTTTCATCATTTTCATGATGGTTTCTTCCCAGGCCGAATGTCGTTGATGAAGGGAAGCAGCGCGTTCTGGTGAATGGCACTTCCCGCAGACGCGCACGGTGGCCGCTTTTCCCGGACCTTCCGGCAGAACGTCGGCTCGTAGTATGCTGCCGGCAAGCGCCAGGCTCAAAAACAGCGTTTTCATTTCAGTACGTCTTGATACGAATATTCCGCGTCTCGATTTTCATCGCGACTCCCGGCAGCCGATGCAACTGGATGCCGATTTCGCCCTGCATTTTGCGATGCGCCGCATCGTCGTCGACAAGGATGCTTGTGACATGTCCATTTAGCAATTGGATCAGGACATTGCCGCGCGCGATGAGGTGGATTTCATTCCAGTCGTTATCCTTGATCAGCTTTCTGAGCTCGCTGCTTTCGCCCAGCGAGCCGATGGAGCCGGATTTCTCGTTGTTCGGAACTTCCGCGATCTGGCCGCGCAGCGCAAGAAATCCGCGGCCTCGCTCTTCGTAGATCTGGCCCGTGTACTGCTGCTTCAAATCGATATCGAACTGGTAGCCTTTCATGACCCAGCGCGCCACGTCGGGAAGTTCGACGCTGCGATACTGAATGCCGCTGTTGCCGTCCGTCGTGCCGGTGAGCCGGTACTCGGCTTTCAATTCAAAATCACCAGGCTGGCCGCCTTTCCAGATGCAGAAGGTGTTCTGCTTGGGCTGATGGTTCGGGTTGGATTCGCCCACGACAGTGCCACCCTCGACGCGCCAAAAATCGGTGTCGCAGTCCCAGCCGCTGAGCGATTTTCCATCGAAGATGGGACGGAACCCTGTCTCGGCAAGCGGGGGAACCGGCGCAGGCGGCGCCCCCCGGGCGTTATTTGCAAGCGCAAACAGCAACGCTGCCGCATACGGCAACTGCTTGCTTCTGATCAATGCGGGCATCATTTCTCCGTGAATGTCTAAAATAACAAGCGCGTTTCGAGACGAATGAACCAGCCACAGATTTTTGTCAATTGGGCGGCCAATTACCGGTATAGCGCCGGCCGCTTACATTTTCCGAAAACGATCGAAGAGCTGCAGGAGCTTACCCGGAATTGCGAGAAGGTGAAAGCGCTCGGCACGCGGCATTCGTTCAATGCGATTGCGGATACGCCCGGCGATCACGTTTCGCTTGCGCACTTTGATGAAATCGTGCTCGACCGCCAGGCGCGAACCGTTACGGTTGGAGCAGGCGTGAACTATGGCCAGCTTGCTCCGTACCTGCATCGGAGCGGTCACGCGCTGCACAATCTGGCTTCCCTGCCCCATATCGGTGTGGTGGGCGCCTGCGCGACAGCTACGCATGGCTCGGGCGTGACGAATGCCTGCCTTT
The DNA here is from genome assembly GCA_036557945.1 of Bryobacteraceae bacterium. Taxonomy (GTDB): domain Bacteria; phylum Acidobacteriota; class Terriglobia; order Bryobacterales; family Bryobacteraceae; genus Bog-105. The sequence continues at coordinate 1,820 of DATBGM010000090.1, forward strand.
CTTCATCCGTTGCATCGCTGGAGTTTATCGACGGCCGCGGCGAGCTCAGCAGGTTGTCGCGCGGACAACAGCCGTTCGAAGGCGCAGTCGTGGGGCTTGGCGCGCTGGGGGTTGTGACCAGCATCACGTTGGATGTCTTGCCCGCATTTACAATCGGCCAGGCGGTCTATGAGAATCTGAGCTTCGACCGGTTGGAGAACAACCTGGAGCAGATCTTTTCGAGCGGCTACAGCGTGAGTGTTTTTACCGACTGGCAGGATCATCGCGCTGCGCAGGTATGGATAAAACGACGCGAGCCGGCCATTTTTGAAGCGGAATTCTTCGGCGCGCGCCTGGCGACGGAGAAACTGCATCCGCTTCCGGGACATCCGGCGGAAAATTGCACGGATCAGTTGGGCATCCCGGGCGCATGGCATGAGCGCCTGCCACATTTCCGCATGGAGTTCACACCGAGCAGCGGCGCAGAGCTTCAATCGGAATATTTTGTTGCGCGCGAGAACGGCTACGAAGCGATGCTGGCAATTGAAGAATTGCGCGACCGGATTACGCCGCATCTTTACGTGACGGAACTGCGCGCCATAGCGGCGGACGGTTTCTGGCTGAGCCCTTTCTATAAACGCGCGACGCTCGGCATCCACTTCACGTGGAAACCGGACTGGGCGGCGGTGAAGGCGCTGCTTCCACTGATTGAGGAGCGCCTCGCTCGGTTCGATGTGCGGCCGCACTGGGCGAAGCTGTTCATGATGACGCCAAGCTATCCGAAGATGGCCGAGTTCAAGAGGCTCGTCGAGCATTACGATCGGCAAGAAAAATTCCGGAATGCGTTTTTGGATGCAAATTTATACGGGCCGGCATTAAGACCGCTTCGCTGATGTAGGCAAAACGCCTGCTCCACACGAACCATCAACAGCGGGCGCGCTGCGACAAATCGCTCTAGTTCGCCACCGCTTCCGGGCGCACGGCGATTCCCGCGGGTACCCATACGCAGAAGATTTCGCTCTCGCTGCCGCAGATATCCGGACGGCTCTTCAATCGTTTGGTAAATGCCTCAAGCGCCGGACGCTTTTTTGCCGCGACAATTGCCATGTTGTGATCCGCCTGGCTGTTGCGGATCAGGTAAAGCAGACGAATGTGCTGCGGCTTCTGGGGCAGAGCGAACGGTAGCGCGGGAGGTTGCGTTTCCAGCGACGTCTTGCCGTCTTTCGTGATTGCAGCGGATGTAAAACGAAGCTCGACTCGTCCACCGTGCCGCTTTTCGGCCGTGTATTCGGAGACTTCGTAACCGGCAAGGTCTCCCCTTGTGAAGACCATCTCCTTGCCGTTGATCGAGGCGGCCAGCTTCGGCGCTTCACGTTTTCCCGAAGTGAGCACCGGCACCACAATATGTAAGCGCTGGCCCGGCGCGAGATCCTGATACGACATGTCAGAAGCCGGTATCGCCGTTTGCGGCGTGTGAGCGGTAACCGGCTTGTTCGCACACCCGGCGGCGACCAGCAGACCGGCACTCATCAGTAGCGCGAGAAAATACTGGCGATGCTTGCGGCATTCGTTCTCGCATGGATGACGATACCGGTTCCCCTGGGCTCGCTCGTGGACGCGGGCGGTTATCGTGTGCACCTCTACTGCACGGGCGCGGGCAGTCCCACCGTTCTGATTGCCGGCGGGGCATTCTCGTTCGATTGGGCCCTCATTCAGCCCGAAGTGGCGAACTTTACCCGCGTTTGCGCCTACGATCCGTCCGGCACAGCGTGGAGCGACTCGCCGCCCCAACCACACCCGCTTTGCACCGATCGCGTACAGGAGCTTCACCGCGTACTGCAGAAGGCCGGCATTTCTCCTCCTTATGTGCTGGTCGGTTTTTCCATCGGCGGACTCATTGCGCGCCTCTATGCACTCGCCTACCTGCACGAGATTGCCGGGATGGTGATCGTGGATCATGCGTTTCTCGATGTCGCCCCAGACGTGCCGCCTCCGCCGCCGGTTACTTCCGACAGCCCGCCCGTGCTGATCTCGTCGACGCCGATTACCTTTGGCCTGGAAGACGACAAAAACTTCAGCCGCCTGCCTGAGCACATCCGCAACCTGCACGCCTGGGCGCTGTCGCGGCATCCCTTACGCCCGGCAAACCCCACCAGCCGCACAAACGGATCCCATAAACAGGAATCCCACCACGGATCGCCGGGATCACCCATGGACCACATGCCGCTCGGATCGATATTGAACAGTGGGTTGCCGAGAGCATTCGCATATCCATTCCACGACTGCGGATTCATGATGTCCGCGCCGGCATTGGCCGGATCGGGGCTAGTGAAACGTCCCAGGGCGCCCCTGTAATAGCGCGCGTAAATAATCGACGCTCGTTTCCGAATCCCGCTCCTGGCCGGTAAATTTCGTATCTCAATTTTTCGGCTCGCTTCGATGCATTTCCCACTGTGCCAACCTAAAAATCTGAATAATGATCGAGATTGCCGATAGGCCAAGAGAAGGAAGACCTATGTCCCAACCCCAGGCAGTCATAAATGCCGTGACCTTCTCGTGGTTATCAAGAACAGGCCACAATCTAGCAACGGCGTTCGCCACAAAAAAAGGCAGCCAGCCGATCCCCAGCAGTATCGGAATCCACCATGCGCTAACTGGATGCGGGAATGTTTTATGACCTGCTATGCCCTTGTCGGATCCAAATGGAGTATTTGCCATGTATCTTTACGTGACCGCCACCGCCGCCTCAAGATCGGCGCACCGGCATTGGCCGGATCGGGGCTAGTGAAACGTCCCAGGGCGCCCCTGTAATAGCGCGCGTAAATAATCGACGCTCGTTTTCGAATCCCGCTCCTGGCCGGATTGTAATCGTAGTTAAGGTTCCGACTTGTTCGTACCCTTTCGATACTTCAGGTTCCAAAAGATCCACTCCGTTGCAAACGCCCACATGTACGCAGCCGAAGACCAGAGGTGTTTCAGTTGCCGTTCCTGCCCGATCGTTGATTCCAGGCTATGAAGCGTCGCCTCGGAGCGCAGGGCGCGGAGCACCAAAACAATGCTATAGCAAATCCAGACTGCCGCAAGCACGTTCAGCAATATCTTGCGCCATTGCCGTCTAAGGTTCACTTCCCTTGAAATTCCGACGGCAAGACTAGAGGTCTTTTACTTCAAGGCCTCTAGCCTTTTTTGCAATTTCGGCAGAAGGTGAGCCATTGCCAAACGATACGTATGGCCATGAAATCGTAGAATGCCCTCACAGAAGGACCTGACTTGGCCTCTCCCATCAAGCTGACGCCTGCGACAATACGTGTCTCCGACGTCTTCCCGTCCACACCGCCGCCAGCCATGCAACGAACTTCGGACCATACCAAAACCGCAGTGTGAACCCGTTGAGCACTCCATGCGATTCCGCCAGCCACATGCTCGCGATCAAAACGACGAGTAACCAGATGCTCCCCAGCTTGATGTTCGACTTGGTCCACCACAACCCGGGTATGTCTGCAAGGAAGGTCAAGATGACGAATATCAGTTCCCCTTTCGTGTCATTCTTGCCGT
>DATBGM010000091.1:0-20748 GCA_036557945.1 Bryobacteraceae bacterium
TTGACCTGGCTTGGCCAGCGTCTTCGTTTCCGCTCCGAAATGGCAGACGAAATCGAGTTTCACCTCGAAAGCCGTGCCGACGAACTCGAGTCCCAGGGTATTCCGCGTTCGGAAGCGCTCGCCTGCGCGCGCCGTGAATTCGGTTCCAAGCTGAACGTGGCTGAAGAGAGCTCGGAAGCCTGGCAGTTGCAATGGCTGGAAGATTTTATCTCCGATCTGCGCTATGCCGCGCGAGCTTTCCGTCGAAACCCTGGTTTCGCGGCGACGGCAGTTTTTTGTCTCGCGCTGGGCATCGGTGCGAACACGACGATTTTCAATGTAACCACGAGCTTTCTCTTCAGCGAGCCTTCCTGCCGTGACACTCAGTCCCTGATTTCGATCTGGGAAGGCGGAAACAGTTCGTCACCTCTCGCCGATTACGAATTTCTGCGCGACAGCCGCGTTTTCGACGGCATGGCGGGACTAAACGTCGAAAGCGAGACAAACTGGCGGGAAGGCGACCACACGAGCCGGCTGTATTCCGGCATTGTTACCGACGATTTCTTCACCACCTTGGGCGTGCCGCTGCTGTTAGGCCGCGGAATCGCGCCGCATGAAACGAATACGGCTGTCCTTTCCTGGCGTATGTGGCACAGCAAATTGGCCGCAGATCCCGCCATCCTCGGGCGAAAGCTCGTTCTGGACGGGAGACTCTATACCGTGGCCGGCGTTCTCCCCAAGGATCACCGCTCGATTATGGGTTTCGGAATTGCGCCGGAGATCTACATCCCGGCACAGCCTGGAGCTTATGTCCAGCTTTATGCACGCATGCCGCAGGCCATGACGATCGCAATTGCACGTGCCCGTCTGCAGACTCTTCTCAACGAACTTGACCGAATTCATCCGAACAGCGATCAGAAACGCAATCGCGGCACTCGCGTGACAAGTGTCATCGGTTTTGACATTCTGAACCAGCAGATGCCGGGCGCAATCATTGCGTTCTTCGTCATGCTGCTGGTGGTAGTCGGGCTGGTGCTGCTGATTGCGTGCACGAATGTTGTGAGTTTATTGCTGGCACGCGCGGCGAGCCGTTCGCAGGAACTCGCGATTCGCCTCTCCCTGGGCGCCAGCCGCAGACGGATTATCCGACATCTCCTGGCCGAGAGCCTTCTGCTTTCGCTCGGCGGCGCGTTGGCAGGCTTCGCGATCAATCTTTTCTGTGCATGGCTGATCGATCGGATCACCTTCCCCATTCCGGTTCCTGTTCACCTGGTTGTTTCGCCGGACTGGCGCCTCGTTTGGTACTCGCTTGCCCTCGTATTCCTGTGCGCGCTGGTTTGCGGAGTGGTACCCGCACTCAAGGCGGTCAAGCGCGGGATCAACGACTCCTTAAAGCGGCAGGAGCATCAAACCGAGCGCGCCTTTAGCTTGCGTGCCGTGCTTGTCGCCTGCCAGATTGCCGCCTCTGTCGTTCTGCTCACGGCCGGCTTCCTTTTCCTTCACAATCTGCTCCGCGCAACTGCCATGAATCCTGGATTCGATGTCCGTAGCACGCTTTGGAGCATGATGCGGCTCGTCCCTGCCAAATACGAAGGACCCGCAAAGGAAAAACAGCTACTACTTGCCCATTCCGCGCTGGACAAACTGCGCGCTTTACCGGGAGTAGAAACGGCCGCGATCACCCGTCGCGTTCCATTGAACGATAACTGCGTGATGGGCGTACCGGTTCAGACCGACCGTTCGGCTGCTCAGGTGCACGTCCGCTATCAGTGCAACGATGTGGGACCGGACTATTTCCGCGCGATCGGCATTCCCTTATTGGCGGGGCGCGAATTTACTTCCGAAGATCGAAAAGGTGCGCAACCGGTGGTGATTGTGAACGAAACATTTGCCCAAACACTCTTTGGCAAAACGAATCCGCTTGGGCACACTTTCCGCCTCGGCCTATCAAAGCAAGAACCGAGGCTGATCGTAGGCGTTGTCAAGGACAGCAAATATTTCGCTCTCGGTGAGCGGCAACAGCTTGCCGTATACGAGCCATACTTCGCCTCGGATGAACCAGCCACGGTAAATTTCATTGTGCGCACCCGCACCTCGCCGGATGAATATGTAAGAACAATATCGAGCACTCTCGGCCACCTCGATACGACTGCCGCCATCGAGACCAAACCCATGTCGCGCGCCCTCGGACTCGCGCTGCTTCCGAGCCAGGCAGGCGCGGTGATGCTTGGCGCAATGGGTGTACTCGGCTTGCTACTCGCAGCAATTGGCCTTTACGGCGTATTGCTTTACTCCGTATCGCGGAGGACGAGGGAAATCGGGGTGCGTGCGGCTCTCGGCGCAACGCGAAGAGACATTTTAGGGATGGTCGGCAGGCAAAGTGCGATTCTCGTGGGCGGCGGCATGACTGCCGGGCTGGTACTCGCATTTTTCGCAACCCGGCCGCTTGCGTTCTTTCTGGTTCCTGGCCTGAAGCCGCTGGATTGGAGCGCATTCTTTGCTGTTAGTGGCGTGCTCGCGGTTGTGGCGTTGCTGGCAACGCTGGTCCCGGCTACTCGCGCATTGCGAGTTGATCCCTCAGTCGCGCTCCGCTATGAATAATCCTCGTTTACAGCCGTTTGACCGTGGCGCCGGCATTCGAGTCTGCAGCAACCGTTTCACTGTTCACCGCAGCCGCCCAATCATCCGCTTCTTTTTGCGCCTGTTCGCGGGTGATGCCGTAGCGCTCCTGCAGTTTGCCGATCAGTTCGTCTTTTTTGCCGCTTAACGCGGTCACGTCATCATCAGTGAGCTTCCCCAGCGCTGCTTCACCGATCCCTTCAATTGTTTCCATTTACCTTCCCATTGATCTGTATTCATCGATGGAAGGCGTGCAATCGCGAAGCCAAACCCAGGTTGCCTATTCGGCGGATTCGGGACGGCGTCAGCCGCGAAAATTCTGCCTCGTGCCTGGTATTTTCTGCTAGGGGATACTCAAGAGTGGATATGTGCACGGGCGATGTGGTTCTTGAAACCGAGTTGCCGCTTCCGCTTGTTGGACGCGGAAAAGTACGCGATCTCTACGACACGGGTGATGCCTTACTGTTTGTCGCTAGCGACCGCATTTCCGCTTTTGATTGCATATTGCAAAGCGGCATTCCGGGCAAGGGCAAGGTACTCACCCAGATGTCGCTCTTCTGGTTCGACTTTTTGAGCGATACGGTACCCTCGCATCTGATCACGGCAGATGTAGCGTCTTATCCGGCGGTCTTGCGTGCAAGTCGTGAGCAGATCGAGGGCCGGTCGATGCTTGTCAAGAAGGCGCAAATGATTCCAGTGGAATGTGTCGCCCGAGGATACCTGGCAGGCTCCGGTTGGAAAGAGTATTGCGCGCAGAGAACGGTTTGCGGCATTCCGCTGCCTGAGGGACTACGCAATGGAGATCGGTTGCCCGAACCGATTTTTACTCCCGCGACGAAGGCGCAGAGCGGTCACGACGAAAATGTTCCTTTTTCGAGCGTGGCGGCAAAAGTTGGTAGCGAACTCGCCAGCCGTTTGCGTGGACTCACGCTCACGATCTATAGCAGAGCGGCGGCGTATGCATTGGACCGCGGCGTTATCCTGGCGGACACGAAGTTCGAATTCGGATTCATAGGAGACGAGCTGGTGCTGGCGGACGAGGTTCTGACGCCCGACTCCTCCCGCTACTGGCCCGCAGACACGTACCGTCCGGGCGGACCGCAGATATCCTTTGATAAGCAGTACGTTCGCGACTATCTCGAGACTCTTTCCTGGGACAAGCGGCCGCCGGCGCCGGCCCTTCCAGCGGAAGTTGTGCAGAAGACAAGCGAGAAATACCAGGAAGCATACGCACGCATCACTGGCCGCGCTCTCGATTCATGAACTGGTTCGACATTATCCTCCTCCTCATCCTTGTGCTTTCCGCGCTGGCTGGATTGCGTTCCGGATTTGCACGTGTGGTGATTGGACTTGCCGCGACCGTCGCAGGGCTGCTGGCCGGCTTCTGGTGTTACCGGATTGTAGGCGCAAAACTGGCGCCTTACCTGAGCACGCCAGCCCTGGCGGATATTGTTGGTTTTCTAATTATTTTCTTCGGGATCGTACTCGGAGGCGCACTTCTCGCCACGCTTTTTGCCCGGATGTTCCGCTGGGTTGGGTTGTCCTGGTTTGATCATTTCCTGGGTGGAGTGGCGGGCTTCGTACGAGGCATCCTGATGATCGCGGCACTCGCCGCCATTCTGGTGGCTTTTGTGCCGTCTCCGACGCCGCAATTTCTGACACACTCGCGCATACTGCCCTATGCAACAGGCGTTGCAGCAGCGCTTGCGCAAATGGCGCCCAGAGATCTGAAGGATTCATTTTGGCAGCAATGGGAAAACCTGAAACAATTCTGGTCACGACCGCGGGGAAAGACAGAAACGCCCGCCTGATCGAGCTAGTTGTTTTCGATCTGGACGGCACGTTGATCGATTCGAGCCGCGATCTTGCAAACTCGACCAACGCGATGCGCGCGCGGTTCGGGTTGCCGCCGCTCGAGCAGGAGGTCGTGAATTCCTATGTTGGAAACGGCGCGGCAGTGCTCGTGCGGCGGGCGCTCGGATCCGATGCGCCGGAAGAACGGATCGCCGAAGCGCTCGACTATTTTCTGAAGTACTATCGCGCGCATGCACTGGAACATACGAACTTATATCCAGGCATTCCGGAGATGCTTGCCGCACTTGCAACGAATGGCCGCAAGCTAGCTGTGCTGACGAACAAGCCGGAAGAAATCACCCTTGATATTCTTGCCTCGCTCGGCGTGCAGAAACTGTTTTTCCGTGTGTGCGGAGGAAATACGTTCGCACAGAAGAAGCCTCATCCAGCCGGGCTGCTCGACCTGATCGCTCGCGCAAGCGTTGAGCCGGATGCGGCGTTGATGGTGGGAGACAGTGCCGTTGACGTTCAGACCGCACGCAATGCGGAGACGCGTAGTTGCGGGGCGTTGTGGGGTTTCCAACCAGAGACCTTTGCAACCGCTCCGCCGGATTTTACCATCGCCGTGCCCGGGGATCTGCTATCGCAGGTAAACGTTGCGATTTAAAACCACCGCTCCAATCGCTTCGCTCGCAGCCCGGCTCCGAAGCCGGGAACTTGTTTCGAAAGTCCGGTGTCTGATCAGTTAACTATCACGATCGTGACTCTGCAGTTTCTACTGAACCCCCCAGGAGAGTCACTATGTTCGACCAGACTTTTATTGAAGACCATCCGCAGGCAGTTCGAAAGCCGTACTCCGTCCTGCTTTCCACCTTGCTGCAGACCGCCGCGGTCTGCCTCCTAATCCTTGCGCCGCTGCTATACACGCAGACACTTCCGAATGCACAGCTAAGAAGTATGCTGATGGTGCCGCCGCCGAGCACCGTGCCGAAACCGCGTGTGATCACGCCCGGTATCAAAGTGAGAGCTGTGCGGACACTCAGCCTTGCGAAGATCACCGCTCCGGTAGCAATTCCGAAGCAGATATCGCAAATCGATGATGCCCCAGCCGCACCGGACTTGGCAATCAACAGTTCCGGAGAAGGAAACTTGCCATCCGGCAATCCATTATTGTTTGCGTCGAGCGGGCCGGCTGCTCCCATCGCTGCCGCACCGCCGCTTATGACGCAGACGCCAAACGGTCCCGTACGCATCGGCGGTACCATCGCCGAAGCGAATCTTACTCACCGCGTAAATCCCGCATATCCGCCGCTCGCGAAGTCGGCACGCATTCAGGGCACGGTCGAGTTCACGGCGATCATCAGCAAGGACGGCAGCGTGCAGAATTTGAAATTGATCAGCGGCCACCCGCTACTGGTCAATGCTGCGCGTGATGCCATTCTGCAGTGGCGCTACCGCCCAACGCGGCTCAACGGCGAACCGGTGGAGGTCATGACGACGATTACCGTGCATTTCCGGCTCTCCATGTAAGAATCGTGAGATGAGATTTTGGAGCCGCTTGTTGCTCGCGTGCATGGTGCTCGGATCAGCTACGGCGGCGGAGCGCTGGAGCGAGGATGCAGCTAGGGCGTGGTACGCGAAGCAGTCCTGGCTGGTTGGCAGCAATTACCTGCCGGCATACGCGTCGAACGAGCTGGAGATGTGGCAGGCCAATACGTTCGACGCGAAACGTATCGACCTGGAGCTCGGCTGGGCGGAAGGTCTGGGTATGACAACGATGCGGGTGTTCCTGCACGATTTGCTTTGGAAGCAGGACAGTAAAGGTTTTCAGAAGCGTATCGATACATTTTTGGAAATCTGCGCCAAGCACCATATCAAGCCGCTATTTGTGCTGTTTGATTCGTGCTGGGATCCGAATCCGAAACTTGGATCGCAGCCGGCGCCTCGTCCCGGTATTCACAATTCGCGCTGGCTACAGAGCCCGGGCGCGCCCGCTCTTTCCGATCCGAAGCAGTATCCGCGGCTCGAGGCGTATGTGAAAGGTGTCGTCGCGGCGTTTGCCAAGGATGACCGCGTACTCGGCTGGGACATCTGGAACGAGCCCGATAACAAAAATAATTCGAGTTATGGAAAAGAGGAGCCGCCGAACAAGGTCGATCTGGTGATGAAGCTGCTGCCGCAAGCGTTCGGCTGGGCGCGTTCGGCCGACCCGGCGCAGCCGCTTACCAGCGGTGTATGGCATGACGTGCCGGCCGCGCCGGACAAACTTCCGCCCATGGCGAAAATACAACTCGAGGAATCGGATATCATCTCATTCCATAATTACGAGCCGCCGGATAAGTTTGAACAGGAAGTGAAATGGCTCGAGCAATACCACCGTCCGGTCATTTGCACCGAATATATGGCGCGTCCGACGGGAAGCACGTTTGCTGCTATTTTGCCGGTGGCGAAGAAACATCACGTCGGCGCGATCAACTGGGGATTCGTGGCGGGCAAATCACAGACGTATTTGCCATGGGACTCCTGGCAAAAGCCGTATATTGATCGCCCGCCGCCCGTCTGGTTCCATGACATCTTTCATAAGAACGGAACTCCCTACAAACAGGACGAAACCAATTTCATTCGCAACATTACGGAGGGGCGTTAACCCGAGACTGTGGTAGTGCTGGAAGATGCTTTCCGCAGAGGAGCTTCGCCTCACCGATTCATACTGGCGCGCGTGCAATTACCTGTGCGCGGGTATGCTTTACCTGGTCGACAATCCGCTGCTGCGGCGGCCTTTGAAGCCGGACGATATCAAGAACCGTCTGCTCGGCCATTGGGGATCGGATGCCGGACAGACGTTTACGTGGGTGCATCTGAATCGAGTCATCAAAAAATACGATCTCGATTTGCTGTACATCTCAGGACCCGGACATGGCGCGCCAGCCGTGCTCTCGAACTCGTATCTGGAAGGCTATTATTCAGAGATTTATCCGGACAAGGGCCAGGATGAAGAAGGATTAAAGCGATTCTTCCGGCAGTTCTCATTTCCAGGCGGCATTGGCAGCCACTGTACTCCCGAGACTCCCGGTTCAATTCACGAAGGCGGCGAGCTGGGTTATAGCGTGTCGCACGCCTTCGGCGCCGCCTTCGATAATCCCGACCTGATTGTTGCGGTGATGGTGGGTGATGGCGAGGCGGAGACTGGGCCGCTGGCTACCTCCTGGCATTCAAATAAATTCCTGAATCCGATTCGCGATGGCGCGGTTCTGCCAATCCTGCATTTGAACGGTTATAAGATCGCGAACCCTACCATTCTGGCGCGGATCACCGAGGAAGAACTCGAAAATCTGTTTCGGGGATATGGCTGGACGCCGTACGTCGTTGCCGGGGACGATCCGTCCACAATGCATCAAAAGATGGCCGAGACGGTCGAGCGGTGTGTTAAGGAAATTCGCGAGGCACAACAAAGCGCGCGCTCAACCGGTAAAGCCGACCGCCCGCGCTGGCCGATGATTATTCTTCGCAGTCCGAAGGGATGGACCGGCCCGGAGGAAGTGGACGGGCACAAGGTGGAGGACTTCTGGCGGGCGCACCAGATTCCGATTTCCGATCCGAAGAAGAATGCGGCTCACCGCAAGCAACTGGAAGAATGGATGCGCAGTTACAAGCCGGAGGAGCTCTTCGACGATTCCGGGCGCTTGATCTCAGAACTGGCCGCGCTAGCGCCGGAAGGAGACCGGCGTATCAGCGCGAATCCGCATGCCAATGGCGGACGTTTGCGCAAGCCGCTCAATTTGCCGGATTTCAGAGACTACGCCGTGCAGGCGGACAAGCCCGGAAGAAGTGAAATCTCTCCGACCGCGGTGCTGGCGCGCTTCTTAGCCGACGTGATGCGCCGTAACATGACAAACTTTCGCGTCTTCGGGCCGGATGAAACGGCCTCCAACAAGCTGGACGGCATCTACGCGGCTTCGAAGAAGACATGGCTCGCCGCATACAAACCGGAAGATGCGGACGGCGGTGAACTCTCGGTCGACGGACGCGTGATGGAGATGTTGAGCGAGCATACGCTCGAAGGATGGCTGGAAGGATATGTTCTGACGGGACGTCACGGACTATTTTCGAGCTACGAAGCGTTCATTCACATCATTGATTCGATGTTCAATCAGCACGCTAAATGGCTGGAGAAGGCGAAGCTGGATCTCTCGTGGCGAGCGCCTATTCCCTCGCTGAATCTATTAATTTCCTCGCTCGTCTGGCGACAGGACCACAACGGGTTTACGCATCAGGATCCTGGATTTCTCGATGTCGTAACCAACAAGAGCGCGACTATCACGCGGATTTATCTGCCGCCCGATGCCAACTGCCTTTTAAGTGTGGCAGATCATTGCCTGCGGAGCGTCGATTATGTAAACGTAATCGTGGCAGACAAGCAACCACACCTGGTGTACCTGGGCATGGACGAGGCCGTGGAGCACTGCACGAAGGGGATCGGAATCTGGGAATGGGCGAGTACGGACGCAGGCGAGGAGCCGGACGCGGTGATGGTTTCAGCAGGCGATATCGCAACAATGGAAGCGCTGGCCGCCGTTGCCATTCTGCGCGAGAAAATTCCGGACTTGAAAATCCGTTTTGTCAACGTCGTGGACCTTTTCAAGCTGCAGCCGGAGACGCAGCATCCGCACGGTCTTTCGGAGCGCGATTTCGACTCGCTGTTTACTACAAATAAGCCCGTGATCTTCAATTTTCACGCTTATCCCTGGCTCATTCATAAGCTGGTTTACAAGCGAACGAACCATCCGAACATTCACGTGCGCGGGTACAAGGAAAAAGGTAATATCGACACGCCGCTGCAGCTTGCGATCGAGAACCAGGTGGACCGTTATGACCTTGCTATCGACGTTATCGATCGCGTCCCGCGGCTGCAATCGTCGGCTGCGCACGTAAAAGAGTGGCTGAAAAACGAGATCATCGAGAGCACGAACTACGCTTACACTAACGGCGTTGATCGCGATGAGACACGCGAGTGGAAGTGGCAGTATTGAACGTCCTGGCGTTAAATTGTGGTTCGTCGTCGTTGAAATTCGGCGCATACAAGGTCGAAGGCACAGACCTGAAGCTGATTGCCGGGGGGGACCGCGAGGAGATCGGCGAGCAGGATTACGTGGCGGTACTTGACGAGGCTTTGCAGGCTCTAAACCTGAAGGCGCCGCAATTCGATGCGGTCGGGCACAGGTTTGTCCATGGCGGCCGGCATCTGCGCGACCATTGCATGTTGGACGCAACGGTGGCAGAGAAACTGAGTGACGCTGTGCCTTATGCACCGCTTCATATGCCTGCGGCGTTGGCCGTTTTGAAAGCCGTCAGAAGTAAGCTGCCGGGTGTGCCGCAGGCAGTGTGCCTCGATACCGCCTTCCATCGCAACATGCCGGAGGTCAGCCGGACTTTCGCGCTGCCGGAAAACGTACGTAAGCTGGGCGTCGAGCGCTACGGATTTCATGGGTTATCGCTGGAATCGATCGTCCAGCAACTTGGATCGGCGCCGGCGCGGTTGATTGTTGCGCATCTTGGCAATGGCGCAAGCATCACGGCTATTCGGAACGGCGTCTCGGTCGATACGTCCATGGGCATGACACCCACGGGCGGATTCCTGATGGGGACGCGCACGGGCGATCTCGATCCGGGGGTACTGATTTACCTCTTGCGCCATGGATATGGGTCGGCTGAAGCACTAGAGCGTTTGTGCGATCGAGAGTCGGGTCTGCGCGGTGTCTCGGGCGGGACGAGCGATGTGCGGGAACTGCTGGAACGCCGCAACAGTGATTCCAATGCAGACCTGGCGCTCAGCATGTTCTGCTACCAGGTGCGCAAGACCGTTTCAGGGATGGCGGCCGCACTGGGCGGTGTGGACATGCTGGTGTTCACGGGGGGAATCGGCGAGCATGCGGGCGGTTTGCGAGAGGAGATCATTTGCGGCCTCGCTTTTCTAGGAAAATTTGAAATTCGCGTTTTGCCTTCCCGCGAGGACGAGCAGATCGCGCGAAACACCGCACGCCTGCTGTTATCCTCTCCCCAGTGAGCGAATTTCACTTCGTCGAGGAATACGAAAGGCACGTCGCGGGACTAAAGGCGCAACATTCTCGCGACGAAGCGATGCAGCTCGCGGTAGGCGGAGACTACGATGCGATCGGAAGCGCGCAGGCGTCGCTGATCGCGGAATTCGGCCTGCGTGACGGTATGTCGCTCATTGACCTCGGATGTGGAAGCGGCCGCCTAGCGAAGCACGTCGCAAAACGATTTTCGGGGATTCGCTATCTCGGTATTGACATCATTCAAGACCTGCTCGATTATGCGGCAGAGCAAAGTCCGCGCAATTATCGTTTCGTGCTCAGCCGGTCGCTGACGATTCCGGTTGAAAGCAGCTCGGTCGATTTTCTTTGCGCGTTCAGCCTGTTTACGCATCTGCTACATGAGGAGACATTCTGTTACCTGGAAGAAGCGAAGCGGGTGCTCGTGCCGGGTGGTACCCTGCTTTTTTCGTTTATCGAATTTGGCGAGCACTGGTTTATCTTTGACGAGATGGTTCGGCTGGCGAGGGAGGGACGTAAGGGCCCGCACCTGAACATGTTTATTGAGAATTCAGCGATTGAAGCCTGGGCGCGAGCGCTGGAGATGCAAATTTTGACTATTCGCGATGGATCGAAAACGCCGGGCGGCCAGTCGATTACCGTGCTGCGGAAAGCGGTTCACGCTTGAAAGAAACGTTCAGACAAATTCGCATCTCTAAATGGTGATTCGGTGCGGGGAGCGTTTAGCAGGATTGCGTTGCTGGCTGGGGTGCTCGGTTGTGCGCTGACTTTGAGCGCACAGATAACGGCTCATATCGGAGCCGGAATCAGCGTTCCGATAGGAGACATATCCAGCCAAAGGCAATTGGGCGCAGGAGTGTCCGCAGGCGGCGGATACAATTTTGGCCCGCACTTCTCGGTGATGGTCGATTTCGGTTCCAATTCGCTCAGCGTGGCGCCGGCGCTGCAGAAAGTGCTGCCATTCACTTCCGATACGATCTGGTCCTTCAGCCTGAACCCATACTTTCGTTTCAACACCGGGCATCGCTATCAGCCCTATGTTTCGGGAGGATACGGGGTATATTCGGTCCACACCGAATTGAGCGGCGAAAAATCCGTGCTAAAGGGCGGTGTCAATATGGGGGGCGGGCTTGCCCTTCAGATCAGCGAAGACTCCTCGATCTATTTCGAAGCGCGCCTGAATAGCGTGTCGCGCGAGCGCGTGAACGTCAGTTTTATTCCATTTATTGTTGGATTCCGCTGGCGCTGAGCAAACGTGAGAAAGTCAGCGGGAATTGGGGAAAATGGTTTTCCAATCGCTTTTCATATCAATGACGGTCCAGCGTTTTGCGCGCGCTTCATCCAGTGCTTTATCCAATTTGCCGAACGAACTCTGCCGGTCGTAGGCGTACTCGCGCGTTGCATCGGTGTGATGAACGAGCGCGACGAATTCCGCTTTCGGGTTTGCCGCAGTCCATTCGAGCATCTGGAGGTCGCCATCGGAGTTTCCGAAGGCGGCAATGGGATGACGGCCGATGAAGCGGTTGATACCCGAGGGCTTGCCGGCTCCGTCATCCACAAATTCGACCTGCGGCAGCTTCACCAGAACCGGGCCCGAAGGTAAAAGTTTGAACTGTGTTTTGCCGGAGCTGCCGACGACCTGCTCGGGAGGAATGCCGTAGGTTTTTTCGGTCCAGGGCCGCATGAACTCCACGCCACCACCGGAAACAATGAAAGTCTTAAATCCGTTTGCACGCAGATAGGTCAGCACCTCCAGCATGGGTTGATAAACACATTCCGTGTACGGGCGATGAAATCTCGGATGGCGCGCGGTGGCGATCCAATCGGAAACTGTCTTACGAAACTCATCCGTAGTCATCCCGCTATGGGTTGCTGCCAGCAGCCGGACCATGCCGGCCTCGCCGCTGGCTGCGGCGGCTTTTGCATCGTGTTCGAGAACTCCCTTGAATGGCTGCGTTGTTTTCCATTCCGGGTGCTGAGGAGCCATCTGTTCGACGCGCGCCAGCACGAAAGCAAGCTGGTTATACATCGGTTGCTCGGTCCAGAGCGTGCCGTCGTTATCAAAGACCGCGATGCGCTCGGGAACGGGAACAAAATGCGCGCCGCCTTGCGTGGTTACATCGGAAACGAACCGCATCAGCGACTGCTTCGGCCCGGCATTGTTCCAGGATGGAAGCGGGTCGTTGGCAGATTGTGCGCCCGCCGCGACAGCGATGGCGAACACCAGTAGAAAGCGCGATTTCATAGGGTCTAAAGGCTGTGCTTTGCAGACCATTGCTGCGGCGTCATGACGCAGCGGAAGCCGAGGTGATTGGTGCCGGTGCTGACTTCACCTTTGCCGCGGGTTCCAACCACATAGCGGGAGCAGTATTGATCCGTGCAGAGAAACGATCCTCCGCGTTGAACCTTTTTCGGCTCTTTCGGCTCGGACGGGTCGAGAGGGGAAACGGGCCCGCGAGGATTACGCGCGACCCCGCCGGCTTCAGCAAGCTCCCGGTAATAATCGGCTCGGTACCAATCACTGGTCCATTGCCAGACATTGCCCGCCATATCGTAGAGACCGTAACCGTTCGGCGGATATTTCGTGACCGGAGAAGTGCCGATCGAACCATCTTCCCCGGTATCGCGAATCGGAAATGTACCCTGGTGCGTGTTCGCCATCCATTTACCGTTCAGGCGGAATGCGTCGCCCCAAACGAAGGGTTTGCCGGACAAACCGCCGCGCGCTGCGAATTCCCACTCGGCTTCGGTAGGAATGCGCTTGCCGGCCCAGCGCGCATACGCCTCTGCGTCTTCGTATGCAATCTGGACAACAGGATAGTTTTCTTTACCGGCAATGCTGCTGGCCGGGCCTTCGGGATGCCGCCAGTTGGCGCCGTGCACGTAGTTCCACCACTGGAAGTGGTCGTTTAGGGGCACAGGATGATCGGGCGGCGAGAAAACGACCGAGCCGGCCACCAGGTTCTCGGGCGGCGCACCCGGAAAATCTTCGGCTTTCGGTTTGCGTTCGGCTACCGTCACATAATGAGTGGCGCGCACAAATTCTGCGAATTGGGCGTTGGTTACGTCCGTCGCGTCGATGTAAAAGCCGTCGACGTACACGCGATGGATGGGGCGAGAATCGCGGGTCGCGCTCATGCCGACCTCGTTCATGTCAGGCATATCCTGCGCGCCCATCGAGAATTCACCGCCGGTAATCCACACCATGCCTTTCAGAGGAGGCCCCGGAGCGGGCTGCGTCGCCGGAATGGTGGGTTCGAATTTCGGTTTCGACTCGACGGATGCGAGCTGCTCTCGATCCATGCCGGAGGCTGGAGCCACTCGCACGGGTCTTTTTAGAACCAGGTACGTGGCAATGGCGACCAGCACTGCCGCACCTGCAATATAGGCGATGGCAAACGAGCGAGGACGAGACGCCTTATGAGGAGCCGGCTTACCGTTCGAATGCTTACGCTGAGTACGAGACGAGGGAATTGCGTGCGCTCTCATAGCTTGACGTTTTGGAGAGTTATCGCCCGTCCGCGGTTCAGAAAATTCAGGGCCGTGTTTCACCGGAAATCCAAGAATAATACGCATTCTGCGGGTCGGCTTTGATGACGCGGCTTATGCTGCGCGCCCAGCCCTCGCGATCACCCTGATAGGCGCAAAGCGCGGCGGAATAGAAATCTAATAATGTCTGGCGTTCGGCGCCCATTTGCAGGCGGAATTCGGCGCTCGCTCCGACAAGCGGTGGTTCGCTCTGGAGGGCGAGGACGCGCGGAAGGACCCGCGTAAACTCCCCGCGACGGACCCAGGTGGCATATTCGATACCCGGCCGGTCGTCTGTAACCGGCTCAAATCCCCGGGCATAGCGCTCGAGCCCGCTTCGATCTGTCATCCAGGTCGCGAGAACCGCGGCTGGGGTACGGATGCCTACCTCGCTGAGCACGGCGCTCACGGCCGGGTGGTCAAATCGAGCGGTGATTCGCGGAACATCCAGCGTGAGGGGCGAAAGCGAGCCGACCAGCATCATCTCGTGGAGTTCCGTGGTCCAGAGAGTCGCGTACGGGAAAATATCGAGGAAGCTTCGCACCAGCGAGCGCGAGTCCTCGTCGTTTTGCGTAGCTAAGGGCCACCACTGCGCGAGTATGCCCCCCGGCGCAAGACGGGAACGCGCGAGTGCATAGAAATCGCTCGAATAGAGGTTCACCACACCGGCAGCAGACGGCGGCGGCGGCTCGAGCGTAATGAGGTCGTACTGTTCCGAATTTTGTAAAAGCTCGCGCCGGCCGTCTCGCAGGGTTATGCGCATTCTTGGGTCGGACGTGATACCGAGATTACCGCGAAAGAGCGGTGCTGCTTCGACAACGGCGGGAAGAAGTTCAGCACAGACACGGCGGTCGAGCCCGGGGTACGCGAGGAGCGCGCCGGCGGTTATTCCGGTACCCATGCCGATGACGAGCGCGGAATGCGGTTCGTGGCGGTGAATTAAGAGCGGCAGCAGCGCCTGTAGCCGCATGTAGCGGAGCGAGGCCATGGCATCGCCAGAGTTGGAGACGCCCTGAATGTAGAGACGCCGCGCCAGCCCCCGGCCCATCCGTTCTTCGAGTACGGCGACAGTTCCACCTGCGCTTTCCTGATAAAAAACGACTTTGCCGCCATGTCGCGTGCTCGGGAGTAACCGGGCGAGCTCGTCCCTCGGCACAAGAAGTGCAGTGCAACCGGTAGCCAGGCACGTCGCAAGAATGGCCCAGCGCGATTTACGGTAGGACGCGCGCGAACCGGCGGCGATGCCAAGAACTCCCGCACTAATAGCCAGCAGACCGAGAGTGCTGATGATGCCGATCACAGGAATGAGCAGAAAACCCGTCAGCAGCGTGCCGAGAATGCCTCCGGCGGTGTTTACGGCAAGCAGCGATCCGACCGAGCGCCCGGGGTTACCGCCGGGTGAGGCAAGCTGCAGCGCAGCAGGAAATGCTGCGCCTAGAAACAGGGTTGGCAGAAAGACAATTGCCAGGGCCGCCACTACGAAGCGCCCGCACATGGCTAGCAGTTCGCTGCCGGTTACGGCGCGCAGGGCGTGTTCCAGATCCGATTGCCAGGCCATGAGCCAGTTTCCGAGTATGGCGATTTCCAATAGCGCGATCAGGCCGGCGCCCGCGATCAAAAGCGCGAAAACGGTCCACGGATCGCGGATGCGGGCGCCGAAATGGGCGTATAAGAAGCTGCCCAGCGCGAGGCCTGAAAGGTACGTTGCCAGAACAATGGCAAAGGCAAAGCTGCGCGTGCTGAGGAATTGGACAATCGCCTGCGACCAGACCACTTCGTAACCTAATGCAACTCCGCCGGCGATCGCGTAGAGCAAAAATGCCAAACGAACTTGCCGGGGGAGGAACGTCGAACTCTCTGTAACCGCTTCGACCACGAACCGCCCGGAGCGGCCGATCCGGAATGCGGCGAGAGCCGCGGCGAGGTTGAGAGCACAGGCGAAAAATGCCGTTCGCTGTACACCAAGCAGAGGCAGCAATAAGAAAGGCGCGGCAAGGGTTCCGGCAATTGCGCCGGCGGTATTGGCGGCGTACAGTTTGCCACCGGTTATCGCCAGATGGCTGGCAGAGACGGCGCGAACAAGAACGGGAAGTGTACCGCCCATCAGGAGGGCAGGAATCCCAATCAGCAGAAAAAGAGGCAGCCAGGCGAGCAGCCCCGCATGTGACTGGAGAGCCGCGAAGGGCCGCGCAAAATGGGCGAGTGTGATCGTTGCGGCTGGCCCCAATAACGCGGTGGCAGCCTCGATCAGCGCATAGAGAAGAAAGGGCCGGGTGGATCGATCCGCCTGGCGTCCCAGCAGATATCCACCCAGCCCGAGCCCCGCAAAGAAAGCGCTGATGCCGGTTGTGACCGCGTATACATCAATTCCGACGACCACTGAAAGCTGCTTGATCCAGAGAACCTGGTAAATAAGAGCTCCGGCGCCCGAAATAAACAGAAGCGCCGCGGCCAGCATTCGACAAGCTTACTCTATGCCACGCTTTTTACGGCAAAAAAAGAACCCGGGTTGACGAGCCTTACTCTAAAAACACGTGTCAGCGGATACTTCTGCGGTAAGTTCTGGGCAATTTTCAGCGCTTGATTCCATTCGCGAGCTGAAATCCAATATGCAGAAATCGATCATTGGGCAAGAACAGATGATCGAGCGGCTGCTGATCGGTCTACTAGCCAACGGGAATTTGCTGGTCGAAGGATTGCCCGGTTTGGCGAAAACGCGCGCTATCAAGAGCCTTGCAAAGCACCTGGAGGGAGCGCTCTCGCGCATTCAGTTTACTCCGGATCTCTTACCCAGCGATATCACGGGCTCGGAGGTCTACTACACGGCTGAGGGTAAGAGCGAATTTGAATTTCAACCGGGTCCGATCTTCAAAAACCTGATTCTGGCGGATGAAATCAACCGCGCTCCGGCAAAAGTTCAATCCGCGCTGCTCGAAGCAATGGAGGAGCGGCAGGTGACGGTGGCCGGAAAGACGCACAAGCTTCCCGACTTGTTTCTGGTGATGGCGACACAGAATCCCATCGAGCAGGAAGGCACGTATCCGCTGCCCGAGGCGCAACTTGACCGTTTCCTGATGCATGTCTATGTGGGATATCCGGACGATGCCTCGGAAGAGCAGATCATGCTGCTCGTGCGCAGCGAGGAGCAGCCGGCTGGCAAGAGCGACGACACATCCGAAAATCGTGTTGCACAGGAGACCGTGTTTGCTGCGCGGCGCGAGATTCACGCGATTCATGTTTCGGAGGCTGTCGCGAAGTACATGGTGGCTTTGACTGTCGCGACGCGATATCCGGAAAGGTTCGGCGACGATCTGAAGTCGTGGATACAAATCGGAGCGAGCCCGCGCGGGACGATTGCACTTGACAAATGCTCGCGCGCTTATGCCTGGTTGCACGGACGCGACTTCGTTAGTCCGGCGGATGTGCAGGCGGTTGCTCACGATGTGCTGCGGCACCGGCTGATTCTGCGCTATGAGGCCCAGGCGGCGGGAGTGAAGCCGGATCAAGTGCTGAAACGTGTGATCGAGTTAGTCGCGGTAGCGTAGTGGGGCTATGGGAGCGTACATCGACTTCCAATCGTTGGTGAACCTGGAGAGCAAGGCCCGCGCCATCACACTACGCCCGCGGCGGCCAATACACACGCAGGTTTCGGGCCGCCACGAATCGCGCATGCGCGGACGCGGACTGGATTTCGATGAGCTCAGGGCGTATCTGCCAGGGGACGACATCCGCGCGGTCGATTGGCGCGTTACCGCGCGCATGGGTAAGCCGTTTGTCCGAGTCTTTACCGAAGAGCGCGACCGGCCGGTGCTGGTTTGGATCGATCAGCGGATCAACATGTTCTTCGGAAGCCGGCTCTCGACCAAATCCGTCACGGCAGCGGAGGTCGGCGCTTTGTGCTTATGGAGCGCATACGCGCACGGCGATCGATGCTGCGCCGTAATTTCGAGCGATTCACAGATGGAGGAAGGCACACCACGACGCAGCCGCGCGGACATTCTGCAAACACTAGGGCAACTTGCGGATAAGAACCGGCAGTTGCAGGCCCTATACGCGGAAGCGCCCGGTGGGGGCCAGCTCAATCTTGCGCTCCGCCGTATTTCTCAAAGAGCCCGGCGGGATTTCACTATAGTGATCGTCAGCGATTTTGACGGGAGAGATACTGCTACGGAAAAGCTGCTGCTCGACCTTTCGGCACAGAATGATGTAGTGATCGTCCTGGTTTACGATCCCCTGGAAATGCGCTTGCCCGAGAAAGGCGACCTGGTCGCAAGCGACGGGCACTTACAGGTGGAACTGCAATTCCAGCGGGAATCGCTGCGATCGAGCCTGTCGAACGCGTCGAGCGCACGCATTGAAGCAATCGCAGGCTGGCAGCAGCAAATCGGCGTGCCCGTTCTGCAGATCAATAGCGGTGAAGAAACCGCGCCGCAGGTGCGCGAACTGTTCAGCCGGGCGTCGGATATGAGAAGCGAGTTATGACAACCGATCCGCTCGCCGGACTGCGCGGCTTCTATGAACCTGCACCGCCCTCCTGGATGCCGCAGACAGCAGGCTGGTACGTGACATTTGTTGTCATCGCTCTGCTCTTAGCATGGGTGTGGTGGCGACAATACCGGCGGTGGCGCAGAAACCGCTACCGGCGCGAGGCGTTACGGGAACTTGAAACGATTGAGACGCAAGCGATTCCCGAGCTGATGAAACGCGTCGCGCTGGCGGCATGGCCGCGGAAATCCGTGGCTTCGCTGTCGGGCGATTCATGGATTCATTTCGTGGAGGCGAGCGGCGGCAGCGCGGACGTTCAGCCGCTTCTGTTGATGAACTATGGAGACGCGCGCCTGACCGGCGAGGAAGAACAAAAGGCGCGCGCGGCGGCGGCCGACTGGATCGAGCATCATCATGTACACGCTTGAGTATCCGTGGCTGCTGGCCTTGGCGGCTCTGCCGGTTCTGATTCGATTGCTGTTGCCGGCCTATAAGGAAGAGCAGGTTTCGGTACGGCTTCCCTTCTTCACCCGGCTGGTCGCGGCAGCCGGATTGCGTCCTGCGCCCGGTGCGATTATTTTGCGCCCGAGCTGGCCGTGGCGCGTGGTTTCGATCCTGTGCTGGCTATTGCTCGTGCTGGCTCTCGCACGCCCGGCCTTCGTCGAGCCTCCCATTCAGAAGATTGAACCGGCGCGCGATCTGCTGCTCGCGCTCGATATTTCGCAATCGATGGAGACAAAGGACTTCGTCGCTCCGGACGGCAACCGGATCGCTCGCATTGAGGCCGTGAAACGCGTGGTCGGCGATTTCATCAAGCGCAGGAAGGGCGATCGTATTGGCCTGATTGTTTTCGGCACGGCAGCCTACCCGGAAGCGCCGCTCACGCTCGATCATGAGAGCTGCCGCCAGTTGTTAGACCAAACGCAGGCGGGAATGGCGGGTCCGCAGACCATGGTCGGCGATGCCATCGGGCTTGCAATCAAAGAATTTGACCGCAGCAAGACGAAGGAGCGGCTGTTGATTCTGCTCACGGACGGTAACGATACCGGTAGCCGTATGCCGCCGGCAAAAGCCGCCGAGATCGCTCACGAGCGTGGAGTCAAGATTCACACGGTTGCCATCGGCAATCCGCAAGCGACGGGTGAGGAGAGAGTCGACCTGGGACTGCTTCGTTCCATCGCGAAAACAACCGGAGGCGAATTTTTTCTGGGTCAGGACGAGAAACAGTTGAGCGGCATCTATGCGACGCTTGACCGGATCACGGTACAGAACTACAAGACGTACAGCTATCGTCCGAAACGCCAGCTTTTCCAGTATCCGCTCGCGGCGGCTGTGATCGCGGCGCTCGGATATCATCTGCTCGCGCAGCTCTGGAGCGTATTGCGCAGGTTGTATTCGAGCCGGCAAGTTGAGGAAATCGGTGCCTGATCCCGCCTTCCCGTTTCATTTTCTACGGCCGGTATGGCTGTGGCTGCTGGTGCCTGCATTTGTTGTTGCGGCTCTCGCGCGGCGAGCGGCCGATCCCTCGAAGCGCTGGGGCGCGATCATTACGCCGCCGTTATTGGAAAAGCTTTTGATCCGGCGGAAAAGCAAGTGGCGGTTCCGGCCGATTCACGGGCTCATCATTGCGCTCGTGCTGGGCGCACTCGGCATAGCGGGTCCTACCTGGCACAGAGAAAAGCCGCCGTTCACCGAAGATAAAGCGCCGCTCGTCATTGCGCTCGATCTCAGCCGTGATATGGATGCAATCGATGTGCAGCCGACGCGCCTGGAACGCGCAAAGTTGAAGATTCTCGACCTGATGAAAGCCAGGCAGGGCGCCCGGACAGCGCTATTTGTTTATTCTTCGAGTGCGCATATGGTTCTGCCGCTCACGAGTGATGAATCGCTGGTCGCGCTCTACGCAGAATCGCTTTCAACCGATCTCTTGCCATCCGGAGCGCGAGATACCGTGTCCGCCCTACGGTCGATCGATCATTTTCTTCGGAACGAAACGATTCCCGGAACCATTCTGTTTATTACACCCGGAATTGAAAGGCGAGCATTTCCGGCATTCGAACAACATCGGGATACAGCCCAGAACCAGGTTCTTGTCCTCGCGATCGGAACTCCCGCGGGCGGGCCGATTCGGACCGCTTCCGGTCAGTTCGCGAGCGACGCCGGCCGGAGAATTTTCAGCAAGCTGGACGTCGCTGGCTTGAGAGCACTCAAACAACAAGCCGGAGTGCCGGTCGGAAGCGTCACGCTTAACGACGATGACGTGAAGTGG
>DATBGM010000092.1:0-2808 GCA_036557945.1 Bryobacteraceae bacterium
TCTCGATAATCTGCAGCAAACGGCCTTCCTGGTGCGTACTGCGCTTCCACCGCTGTCGTTAGCGGAGCAGATTCGGAAAGCCGTGGCAAAGGTGGACCGCACGGTGCCATTGGCCTTTGTGCGCACGGAGCAACAGGTGATCGACCGCTCGCTCGGCGCTGAGCGCCTCTCGGCGACACTGGTGAGCTCGCTCGGTATCGTAGCGGCGCTGCTTGCCGCGATCGGTTTGTACGGCGTCATCAGTTATTCCGTATCGCGCCGGACGGCAGAGATCGGCGTGCGGCTGGCGCTCGGCGCAACACGCAGGGACGTGGTGCGGCTTGTCGTCGGAGAGTGCCTCTGGTTCGTGTTGGCAGGGTTAGCAGTCGGTGTTCCGGCGGCGCTCGGGCTGACGCGTTTGGTCGAAAAAACGTTGTTCGGCGTGAAGGCGACGGATCCGGCAACCTACGCGATTGCGAGCATCCTGATGATCCTGATTTGCGCCTTCGCTGCTTTGATTCCGGCGCGCCGGGCAGCTCGGATTGAGCCGGTTATCGCTTTGAAATACGAGTGAGCAGATGCTGCGCAAACTTCTGAACTTGTTCCGCCCGAAGCGCCTTGAAGACGATATTCGCGAAGAGATCGCGTTTCATCGTGCGCAGTCGGGCGGAACATTCGGGAATGCCGGGCTGGTGGCGGACCGGATGCGCGATGCGAGCACGATCGCGTGGCTCGAAACGCTTGCGCAGGATATTCGCTACGGTTTGCGGCAGCTTGCGAAATCGCCGGTGTTGTTAGCGGTTGCGGTCGTGTCGCTCGCGCTCGGCATCGGCGCGAACACCGCGATTTTCACGCTGATCAACGCCATCATGCTGCAGATGCTGCCGGTGAAGGATCCGGGAAGCTTGGTGTTGTTCAACGACGACACCGCCGAAGGTACCTATATCGGCAATGTTGTGGGCCAGGAGCTGTCCTACCCGTTTTATCGAGACCTGCGCGCGCGCAACGATTCGTTTCGTGAACTGTGCGCGTTTCGGCAGGGTGAGGATAACGCGATGATGCACGTGACGGGCGAACCCGAAACGCGAGTCGAGTACGTGCAGGCGCATTTGGTTTCCGGCAATTACTTCGACGTACTGGGGGTAAAGGCTGCAGCGGGACGCGTCTTGCACGACGCGGATGATACTCGCGGCACGGCGCCTGCTGGCGTGATGAGCTACGGGTTTTGGAAAAGCCGCTTTCATCTTGATCCGGGCATCGTTGGCAAAACAGTAGTGCTGAACGGAAATGCTTTTCTGGTGGCGGGAGTGGCCGACGCGCAGTTCTTTGGGGAACGAATTCGGAAATCGCCGGATTTCTGGTTGCCGCTTTCGTTCCAGCCGGAGGTTTCGAAAGAGAAATCATGGCTCGACGCGCGCGACGTGTTCTGGTTGAACTGCATGGGGCGGCTGAAACCGGGTATAACGCTCAAGGGCGCACAGGCGGCGGTGAATACGCAATTACATGCGTTTTACCTCGCACAGGAGGGAGCAAATCCTTCGGTCGCAACGCGTCAGAAGATCGAACACGCGGAAATCGAATTGAAGCCGGGCGGCAGTGGCCTATCCGGCCTCCGGTACCTCTATTCGAAGCCGCTTACCGTATTGATGGCCGTGGTGGCGCTTGTGCTTTTGATTGCCTGCGCGAACATGGCGACGCTGCTGTTGGCGCGGGCATCAGCGCGACGCCAGGAATTTTTGTGCCGGCTGGCCCTGGGAGCGGCACGCGGGCGGTTGATGCGCCAGGTGCTAACGGAAAGCGTGCTGCTCGCACTGCTTGGAGGGGTTACGGGCGCGCTATTTGCCTGGTGGTCAGTGAAACTGCTAGGTGTCTGGCTCCACTTAGATCCGGTAGTGAAAGTAAGGCCTGATTCGATCGTGCTGGCATTCACGTTGGGCGTTTCGATCGCAACGGGCATGTTGTTCGGTATCATTCCGGCCTGGAAATTCAGCCGGCTCGATCCTCGGCCGGGCAACGTGACGCCTCCAGGATGGCGTGCACGACGGTTTGGCAGTACACAGATGCTGATCGCGCTGCAAGTAGCGCTTTCGTTGATGCTGCTGGTCGGCGCAGGGCTCTTGACGCACAGTTTCATGGCGCTCGAGAGACAAAACATGGGCTTCGAGCGGGACCGTATCCTGGTGGTGGTTACCGATGCAACTCTTGCCGGGTACCAACCGGCGCAACAGTTCTCGCTTTATCGGGAACTCAGCGAACGCCTGAAGGAACTTCCGGGCGTCCAATCGGCAACTTTGGCGCAATATACGCCCGCGAGCGGCACTAGCTCGTCGGGCAACTTTTCGATTCAAGGCTACACACCGCTTCGCGGGAAGAAATTGGATGCCTGGTATGTACAGGTCGGGACGGACTTCTTCGAGACGTTAAAGATTCCGGTGCGGCTGGGCAGGGTGATGAACGAGCGCGACACACCCGCTTCGACACCGGTAACGGTAGTGAACGAAACCTTTGTGAAGGAGTATCTCGCGGGTAAAAATCCGCTTGGAGTGCGTATTGAGCACGGTGCTCCGTTTAAGGCTCCGGGATCGGAGATTGTGGGCGTAGTAGCAGATTCGAAATTCTTCGATTTACGAGAGAAGCCGAAGCCTATGGCCTTCTACCCGATGACACAGAAGCCGGTAACCACATTCGAGCTCGTGCTGCGAACAGCGGCAGATCCCAACAGCGTCGTAGGCGAAGTGCGGCGGATGCTGAATCGCGTCAACAGCAGGCTGCCGGTTCTGGAAGTGAACACACTCGATCAGCAGGTGGAACACTCGCTCGAGCAGCAGA
>DATBGM010000093.1:0-6823 GCA_036557945.1 Bryobacteraceae bacterium
AGGTGCTCATTAATCTGCTTGGAAACGCCATCAAATATACAAAAGAAGGGGCAGTCACCCTGCGGGTTAACGCAACGCCCGAGCCGTTCATACTGACATTCGAAGTGGAGGACACAGGTGTGGGAATTGCTCCGGAGGATCAGGTCCGAGTCTTCGACGCGTTCATGCAAGTGGACCAGCCGGACGCCGAGAAAGGCACCGGCCTAGGGCTTACGATCACCCGCCAATTCGTAAAGCTGATGGGGGGTACCATCGATCTTCAGAGTACGAAAGGCGAGGGGTCGCGCTTCCGTGTGGAGCTACCGGTTGAACAGGGTAAGAAAGCGGAAGCAAGTCTCCCTACCGCGGATGAGGGCAGAATCATCGGCCTGAAACCGGGGCAGCCGGAACACCGCATCCTGATCGTCGAGGACGAGCCCGAGAACTGGCTGTTGTTACAGAGAATGCTGCAGAATGCGGGCTTTCAAGTCCGAGTGGCTGAAGATGGAGCGCAAGGCGTTGAGATGTTTCGAATCTGGCGGCCGCACTTCATCTGGATGGACTGGCGGATGCCGGAGATGGATGGAATAGAGGCAACGCGCCGAATCCGGGCGCTCGAGGGCGGCCCGCAAGTCAAGATCGCAGCGATTTCCGCATCCGTATTTACATCGCAACAAGAGGGTGTCCTCGCGGCCGGTGCAGACGATTTTGTGCGAAAGCCATACCGGCCGACTGATATCTTCGGCTGCATGGCGCGCCATCTTGGAGTCGAATACGTCTGGGATAGCGCGCAGTCGATGCCCGCTGAAAAAGCAGCGGCGCTGCGTCCTGAAAACCTGCAAGCACTTTCAAAAGAACTACGAACCGAATTCTCCGACGCGCTACTGCACCTCGATAGAAGGCGCGTTGAGGAAATCATCAGTCGCGTGCGGGAACAAGACCTGGCCCTTGCCTCCATGCTTACGGAGCCGGCAAGCCGACTTGCCTATTCAGAAATCCTGGATGCAATCAGGAGCTTCGAAAGAGGATCGGTCGGAACAGCGTATGACAGCGCGTGAAGAGCGGGCCGCGGGCTCCCGGCCGAGCAATCTGCACAAGAAGTTGCGCTGCACATACTTCACGCCGGATTTGACCTTACCCTTCGCCCGCGTGCGATAGGGGCGGCACGGGCGCGGTGTAAATCGCCAAGAGCGGGCAAAAATCCAGAAACACTGACTCGGATGTCTTGGTACCCGGCCGGCCAGGCGCGTTGCATGTGTCGAAAATTGAGAAAATTAAGGCCGGAAGCTTTGCATGAATGAAGCAACAGAATGCCGCGCGGAATTTGCACCGGAGATTGAGCTCTCGCACAATGAGTCGGGCCTCTTTTCCACCGAGTCCGTACTGAATCTACTGAAGTTGATTCTGGCCGGTTCGCCATTATCGAAAATTCTCATGATGATTGCGCGATCGGTTGAATCTCGGGGC
This sequence comes from Bryobacteraceae bacterium, assembly GCA_036557945.1. GTDB lineage: Bacteria > Acidobacteriota > Terriglobia > Bryobacterales > Bryobacteraceae > Bog-105. Next base: position 1,447 of record DATBGM010000093.1, read on the forward strand.
GATGGCACACTGTGTAGCATCTGGCTTCCAGACAAGAACGGCAAAAAACTCTACTGCGCAGCGGCTCCCAGCCTCCCCGGATTCGGCGCACAAGTAGGAACGATGTGTATTGGTCCAAAAGGCGCGTCCTGCGGCACCGCAGTCTATCGCGGGGAGCCGGTCTATGTCAGCGACATCTTCGATGACCCGATCTGGGATGACTATCGTGACTTGGTGTTGCCCTACGGCATTCGCGCGGTATGGTCACGGCCGCTATTTGCGCGCGATGGGAAGGTGCTGGGCACGTTCGCCATCCTATATCGCGAAGTGCGTACGCCGTCCGCTGATGATCGTCAGTTAATTGAGAATGCCGGCCACATTGCCGGTATCGCCATCGAACGCCAGCTCAACGAAGAAAAACTGCGTCACGAGCGTGACCGGCTACGTTTGCTTCTGGAAATCACGAACAGCATGACCTCGAAGCTGGACTTTCGCCATTTGGTGGAAGCGCTCTCAACAAATCTGCTGAGTGTTACGCATTGTGATTTTTGCGCATTGCTTTTGCCGGAGCCTGATCGGAAGCGGTTGCGTGCCACCATTTTGTATAACCCTCAGGCCCGCGGTTCCATCTGCGATGGCGCCAGTGTGCCCGTTCAGGGATCGGCCTGCGGGAAGGTTTTTCGGGCTGGCAAAAGCGAACACATCGATCGCCTCCTCGAGATGCGCCACGACCCGGAAAGCTTCGGAAATGAAGAAGGGCAGCGCTTCTTTGAACAGATCATCGCCGAAGGTCTGAAGTCCGGCTGCGAACTGCCGCTCATCGGCCGAGGGGGGGTGGTGGGCGTGCTATCGGCGCTGAGCCGGTCGGAGCGGGCTTTTTCTAAAGATGATTTTGTCTTTCTCGAACAGGTAGCCCGGCAGGTAGCGATTGCGGTAGAGAACGCGCTGGATTACGAAAGAGCAACCGAGGAGAAGAACCGGGAGACAGAACGAAGACTCTACCTTGAAGAGGAAATTCGCGCCGAGTTTGGCGCGATCGTCGGCGATAGCCCGGCTTTGAAGAACGCGTTGAGCCTGGTATCGGTCGTGGCGCCTACGGATTCGAGCGTGCTGATCCAAGGTGAGACCGGAACCGGCAAGGAGCTGATTGCGCGCGCGATCCACAACCTCAGCAGCCGCCGTCAACGGGCTTTCGTCAAATTGAACTGCGCGGCCATTCCGCTGGGACTTCTTGAGAGCGAGTTGTTCGGCCACGAAAAAGGAGCGTTCACGGGAGCAATTGCGCAAAAGGTCGGACGCTTTGAATTGGCGCACAAAGGAACGCTGTTTCTGGACGAGGTCGGCGACATCCCGCTCGAGCTGCAAGCGAAGTTGCTACGCGTTCTACAAGAGCAGGAATTTGAGAGGCTCGGCAGCAATCGGACGCATAAAGTGGACGTCCGGCTCATCGCGGCAACCCACCGTGATCTGTCCAGCATGGTCAAGCAATCGACGTTTCGCGAAGACCTTTATTACCGGCTGCGTGTCTTCCCGATTAACATTCCACCATTGCGGCAGCGCACGGAAGACATTCCGCAACTTGTGCGGCATTTTACCGCGTTGTTTTCGCAACGAATGAATAAGAAAATCGAGCGCATTCCGACCGAGACGATGGACGCCCTCCACCGGTATGGCTGGCCCGGGAACATTCGTGAACTGCAGAACTTCATCGAACGAGCAGTGATTCTCTCGCCTCATACAGTCCTCCGTGCGCCTGTCGCCGAGTTAGAGCCTTTCCATGCGCAGCGCGAACAGGAGCCGGTGCTCAACGGTCTTGCGGAGGTGGAGCGAGATCACATTGTCCGTGCGCTGGAAGCGAGCAACTGGGTCATCGGTGGCCGGAATGGCGCCGCCGGGCGTTTAGGAATGAAGCGTACATCTTTGCTTTACCGGATGCAAAAGCTCGGCATCAACCGCGCTGCCACCGGCGGTTCGATGAAGCGGCCTTCATAGGCTTTCCTCTATCGCTGAGGCATGGGCGTTCGCTGCGACGGGTATTTTGACCGCGATCCGTCAGAGTCGGACACCCGTCGCGAATTCGTCAGATTTAGCCTGGATATCGTCAATGGGCTGAGTACCTTACCGCTCGGCATGGTAGTTGCTTCCTTCGTGACAGAGAAGGATCTTCCATGACGACCTATCACTACGGCTCTGTGAGTGGACGAACGCTCTTTTATCGGGAAGCAGGCAGTAAGAACGCACCGGCCATGGTGCTCTTGCACGGTTTCCCTAGCTCATCGCACATGTTTCGGGAGCTGATTCCAAAAATCTCCGACCGATTCCACGTGATCGCACCCGACTACATCGGTTTCGGTTATAGCGACGCGCCAGACGCGAAGCAGTTTAAGTATACGTTCGACAATTTGGCCGGTCATGTTGAGAAGCTTCTCTTCGATGAACTTGGCTTGAAAAAGTTCAGCATCTACGTGCAAGACTATGGCGCTCCTGTCGGATATCGAATTGCGTCTCGGCATCCGGACGCGATTGAAGGAATCGTTGTACAAAACGGCAATGCTTACGCGGAGGGTATCGGCGAGGCTTTTAATCCGATGAAGCCGTTCTGGAAGGAACGAACAGCCGCCACAGAGGCGCCGGTTCGTAGCTTACTTACGAAAGAGACGACCATTTTCCAATACACGCACGGTGTAAAAGAACCGGACCGGATCAGTCCTGATGCGTACACGTTCGATCAGTTCTTTCTCGACAGGCCGGGTAATGACGCGATTCAACTCGACCTTCTTTACGATTACCAATCGAATGTGGGCCTGTACGAGAAATGGCACGAGTATTTCCGCACGAAGCAGCCGAGAATGCTCATTGTTTGGGGAATGAATGATCCCTTTTTCACCGTGGACGGTGCGAAGGCTTACCAACGGGACATCCCCGATGCGGAATTGCACTTGATCGATACAGGTCATTTTGCGTTGGAGGATTCGTCCGACTTCATCGCGGAACGGATGAAGCACCTCCTGGGCAAATCTCAGATGCCGTCGCAAACGCCGGCTCATGCATAAGACCCAATGACATCTTTTGATAACGTCACGGTGATTGTTGCCCACGGAGCCTGGGCAGATGGATCCAGTTGGAGCGAAGTCATTGGCGCGCTCGCCAACAAAGGTCTGCGAGTGATAGCCGCGCCGCTTCCATTGAGCGCTTTAAGCGACGACGCCGCGGCGCTCCGGCGTACCTTGGCACGAACGAAAGGTCCCGTCATTCTGGCCGGACATGCTTACGCGGGTGCGGTGATTGCCACAGCCAATGACGAACGAGTGCGAGGATTGGTGTATATTGCGGCGCTTGCTCCGGCGCAAGGCGAGACAGTCGCTGAAGTCTTCTATCGCGATGAGGCCCATCCGCTGGCGCCCCAACTTGCGCCTGATGAGGACGGTTGGATCTGGATGCCGGATGAAGGCTTCGCGAATGCCTTTGCGCATCACGCAACCGCAGATCAGATCGCTCTGGCGAAGGCGGTACAGCGGCCCATCTCTGTGAAATGCATCCAGGAGCCGGCACCCGTGCCGGCCTGGACCCGCAAATCTAACTGGTTTTTGATTGCTGAAGAAGATCGCATGATCAACCCGAAGACACAGCACTTCATGGCAGAGCGCATGGGCGCACAGACTCAAGCGCTGCCCGTCGATCATACGCCTCTGCTGACGGCGCCGGAAACAGTAGTGGAAATGATCCTGAAGGCGGCACAGGCTGCCTGAAGCTTTGAAAGTCAGGCAGCCTTTCAAGGTCGCCCTCTACGCTCGTTCCAAAAAAGAGTCTTATGAACAAATCTGTTGCTGTTGTAACCGGTGCGAGCCAGGGCATCGGGCGCGCCGCCGCCCTTCGCCTTGCCCGGGATTTCTCAATCCTCGTTCTTGCTGCGAGAAACCGAACCGCACTTACCGAGGTGGCCGAGCAAGTAGAACGCGCCGGCGCGGAGCCGTTCGTGTGCGATCTGGATTTGAGCAAAGCGGATGCTGCGGACGCACTGGTCCGTGCCGTTCTCGATCGCTACGGACAACTCGACGCACTACTGAATATTGCCGGCGCAGTACCGCAAATCGATCTATTCGAGATGACAGACGAGCAGTGGCAAGCGGGCGCGGAACTGAAACTTCATGGAGCTCGCCGGTTGACTATTCGAGCTTGGGATGCGTTGAAGGCATCGCAAGGATCCGTCGTGTTTATGTCCGGCAACGCGGCGCTTCACCCGAATCCGGCGTTTGCGGCGGTGGCCACCATCAATGCGGCGATTATCGCTCTCGCCAGGGCCTTTGCTGAACAGGGCATTAAAGACGGTGTGCAGGTGAATAGCATCGTGCCGGGCGCGGTCATGACGGCGCGGCGCCATTCGTTCTTAGAAAAATGGGCGCCGGCCCACCACATGAGTGTTGAAGAAGCGATGATTCGGTTTCCGGAACAAGCCCAAATCAGCCGCTATGGGCAACCGGAGGAGATTGCCGATTTGCTCGCGTTCCTGGTTTCGCCGGCAGCGAAATGGATGACGGGCGCTTCGCTGCGCATTGATGGCGGCGAGATTAAAGGAGTATAGCGTGACTCAGTTGGAAGAATACGATTTCGTGATCCTCGGCGATGGCACAGGATCGACACTCGCGGCATGGACGTTCGCCGCTCAAGGGCAGCGCGTTGCGGTAATCGAGCGTAAGTACATAGGCGGATCGTGCCCGAATATTGCGTGCCTGCCAAGTAAGAATATTGTTCATAGCGCAAAAGTAGCTTCGTACTTCCGAAGACGCGAAGAGTTCGGCATAGCTGCACTCGGCATCAACGTCGATATGCAGGCGGTCCGCGCCCGAAAGCGAACGATGGTATCGCGCCTGAATGACGACTATCTCGCCAATTTCAAGCAGACCGGAGCGGAATTTATTTCTGGAACTGGCCGCTTCGCAGGCCCGAAGACTCTGGAAGTTACTACCGGCGACGGAACAACTCGCCGCCTCCGCGGAGCCAATGTAATCGTCGGCACTGGTACGCGGGCCGCATTAGAACCTATTCCCGGCCTGGCCGACGCACAGCCGCTCACGCACATTGAAGCGCTCGAATTGGATGGGGTCCCCGGGCATCTCATTGTGATCGGCGGCGGTTACGTCGGCCTCGAGCTATCGCAGGCAATGGGGCGATTCGGCAGCAAGGTTACAGTTGTTGATCGGAATGATCGCGTGCTTCATAGAGAAGATGATGACGTGACAGAGGCCCTTGCCAACCTCTTCAGGGACGAGGGCATTGACATAGTTTTGAACGCACATGTGAGGCGAATCTCCGGGAAGTCAGGCGATTCAGTAACTGTTGTTGTCGAACATGGCGGGATAGAAAAGAGTCTTGCCGGCACGCATCTTCTTGTCGCGAC
>DATBGM010000094.1:0-9357 GCA_036557945.1 Bryobacteraceae bacterium
TGTCAGCAGTTGCTCCATCTCGCGATTCTTCGGATCGGTCTGCTCCTGCCTGCAGATGCCCGCCACGCCTTCGGCATCGGTGATGAGAAAGACAGTTTTCGGTTGAGCAAGCGCAGATAGGGCCGAGACGAGCGCCAGCAATGCACTCTTCATTTCGTGTGCAAGTTTATCGCATGCTTACAAGCCGAGTGCCATGGCGCGTGGCTGTAGCGACACAGAAACCCGGCGCGCCGCTCCTGCATTGTACGCCGCCCAAAGCGCAATTACTCGGTCCGCTGAATGAGTTCGATTCGATTTCCAAACGGATCACGGACGTATACGCGGTCGTAGCCTTGAAGCGGTTGATCCTCGTAAGGCTCGTATCCGCTTTGCTTCAGTAATGCGATCAATGAGCGGAGATCGTCGACCAGGAATGCCGGATGCGCTTTTCGAGCTGGCGAGAAATCCTTTTCCACGCCGAGATGTACTTTGAGCGTGCAGCGCTCGAACCAGCAGCCGCCGCGCAGAGCCAGATGGGACGGCTTTGGCACTTCGGGAATACCGAGCACGCCCTGGTAGAACGATCGGGCTTCCGCCTCGCCATCGGGCGGCATTGAGAGTTGAACGTGGTCGAGTTGGATAACCTGCACCTTGATTGCCTGGCGAGATGAATGCCGCAAATCGGACGCCGGACTGACTGCGACCTACTGAACGTTTTCGCTCTTACGGCTGAGGTCCTCCGAGAGAATGATGGCTTCGGCCAGCTCGCGCATCGGACGCCGCAGACGCCGGCTCTCATTACGCAAGCGCAGATATGCCTCTTCTTCCGTCAGGCTGTGGCGATGCTGCAAAATACCCTTGGCCCGCTCGACAATCTTGCGCGTCTCGAGCTGCCGCCGCATTTCCGCTGTTTCCTCCTGCAGCCGCACATTCTCTTCGGCGAGATACGACTTAGTAATGGCGCCACCCATCTGTTCGCCAACGAACGTCAGCAGCGCAATTTCATCCGGAGTGTGTTCATGCGGTTCGCGATGATGCACGTTGATTACGCCGATCACTTCGCCGCCTGTCACAAGCGGAACGGACAGAAATGCTTCGTACGTATCCTCCACGAGGGCTTGAAATCGTTTAAAGCGCGGATCGGCAGAAGCGTTTGACGCCAAAGCCACCACCGAATGATGTTCTACGACCCATCCGGTTACGCCTTCGCCAACTTTGAGGCGGATATTGCCAAGGTCGGTTTGATGCGGCACCTGTGATGCCCGCAACACGATTTCATTGGTCTCGCGCTCGATCAGGTAAACCAGGCAGGCATCGCAATCGGTAACCTGTACGGTCAAGCCGACCACTTCTCCTAACATTTCGTCGAGAGACAAATCCGAGCTCACAATATTGCTGATGCGATGTAGTAATCCAACCAAGGTTGGGGATGCCTCCAAATAACTCGCGGTCGCCATATCACAAAGGTAGACCGCGCGCGTGGTGCTTAGCCAATCAAAATATTTGATGCACTCTATGGAATAGAGGACGGGCCACTTAGATGCGCACAAGCTGGTCCTGCTCGGCTCCTGTAACGCAAGCGAAACCATCGCCCACATAGACGTTGACTTCCGAGCGGATTCCGAACTCCGGAAGGTAAATGCCGGGTTCTACGGAAAAACACGTGTACGCCAGAATTGTGCGCTCGTCATGCGATTCGAGGTTGTCCATGTTTGCGCCGGTGCCATGCACGTCAGTACCGATACTGTGCCCGGTACGATGAAAGAAGAAGTCGCCGAAACCTCTATTCGCAATGTATCCGCGCGCCTGATCATCGACCTGATAGCCGGCGATCGCTTCCCCGGCAGCGATGCGCTCGACAACGAACCCGGAGGCGGTCCGGCGGGCGCCGCGGACAATTTCAAAAACACTGTGAATCTGCTCGGGAATGATCTCGCCGCAAAAGCCGGTCCAGGTGATATCGTAATAAACCGCGCCCGGCTGGTCCAACTTTGCCCATAAATCAATCAGAACGAGATCCCCCGGCTGGATGCGCGCAGTGCGTTCGCGTGTAGGCTCGTAATGCGGATCTGAGATATTAGCATTCACCGCAACGATAGGCCCATGATCGGTGACGAGACCGGCTTGGGCAAATTGTCCGCGAATCCATTGCTGCACGTCAAATTCGGTTACCGCTACTGAGTTGCGCAGCTTCTCGCCGATCCCGACAAACGCTTCGTGCCGTATACGATCGACAAGTTTGCCCGCCTTGATGTGCTGCTGATATTGCGCCTCGCTCCAACGTGCTTGAAACTCTTGTACGAGATTTGCGGAACTCACCACTTCAACCCCTGCTGCACGCACCAACTCGATTGTTCCGGCATCCACCAGCGAAACATACGGAATCGCGCATTTCGGTGAATACTGCATCGCCACACGCCTTGGCTGGCCGAGCATTGCCGCGAGTTGCCGCTGTTGCTCATCCCAGCTTGCGTATATCAATTTTTCGCCCGGCAGTGATTCCAGCGCGCCGCTCTCGATTTTATGAACCAGCTTGCGCGGTTCGCCGCCGGCCGGAACGAAATAATACCAGCGCCGGGTAGGCATTACATTGGCGGGGATTTGCAGAATACTGTAGGCGAGCGGATCACGACGATGGTGATCGAAAAACAACCAGCCGTCCAGCTTATCGCGGCGTAACGCGGCTTGAATCTGCTCGATACTCATCAGACCTGATTGTACGTTTTTCGGTAAGCAGACTGACGACGATCAGGCTCGTCACAGAGCAAAGCAGCGCAGGATAGACAGCATCGATTGGCCCGAGCACAACACGCCATTTCTCTGAGCCATATTGCTGCATGAGTTCCCAGCCGATCGTGACCACCGTTCCGAGAAGGATAGAAGCGATCGCGCCGGCTGTCGTTGCACGCGGCCAGAAGAAGACAGCCATGACGGCCGGAGTAACAGCGGCGCCATAAACGGTATATGCATAGAGCGAAGCTTTCAGCACAGATTCGAACTGGGTGGCTTGCAGCACGGCGAAAATACCTAGCAGAATGACGATCAATCGCGAAATGATCAGGGTGCGGCGTTCGGAGGAACGGCGGTTGATAAACCGCTCATATATATCGTGAATAAGATTGGTTGCGGGTGAAAAAAGATAGTTGTTGGCGGTTGAAATCACTTTTGCGAAAACGCCGCCGAGCAATATCGCGCCAAGTAGTCGCGGCAGCGCTTCGCGCGCCGTCAAAGGGATGATTTCACGGGGGCGGTCCGTACGCAATTTTGTACTGGCGATTACGGCGAGCGCTACCAGAAGCGTTTCGAGGACGACGGTGCCGATAATCCAGCCAACAACGGATTTCCGCGCATCGCTTTCCGATTTCGCAGAGAAGAATTTTTGATACATGCCCTGATTCCCGATGAGCAGCAGCATAGTCGGTAGCGCGAGGCCGATTGCGCCGGATAACGTGTAATCACCGAGCACTTGAAAATGGCTTGCGGGAAGCGCATGGCGCACGGTCAACCAGCCTCCTGCCCGGTCGAGGAGCACGGGAACCGCGACAATCGCCGTCAGCGTAACGAGCGAGCCGATCAGCAGATCGAGGTAGGCGATTGAGGCCATTCCCGCCGCAGCAGTAAAAAATATGACAAACGCCGCCATGATGTAGAGTCCGGCTGTGCGCGGAATTTCGGGAAAGATGAGATGCAAAATATCTCCCCCGCCGATAAATTGATAACTCGTGATGATCGTGCACGAAATGACAATCGCAATAGAGCCGAGCACACGTGCGGCAGCATTGTAGCGGCTTTCAAGAAGATCAGGAATTGTATACTGCGCAAAATGGCGCGCACGACCGGCAATCAGCGCGATAAGCAAAAGGCCAACCCATCCTCCGAGCGGCTGCCAAAGAGCTACAAATCCGTGGCGGTAGGCATTCTCGGCGCCCGCGAGCAAACTTCCCGCTCCGATCCATGAGGAAAGCAGGGTAAAAACCAGAACAGGCCAACTCAGACTGCGGTTGGCTACTAAAAAATCCGTCTTGTTCTTTACTCCACTCGCTTTGTAAATGGTGATACCGCAGAGTGCGAGGATAACTAGCGCAACTGCCACCGCATAAATCATGAATAGTCAATATAAGGATATTAGAGGCGAACGGTCACGGTCAGGTCGCGGCCGGGAATCAGCGTTTCGGAAAACCCTGGAACAGGATTGAGCGTGACATTCATCGTGAATGCCGCACCCGCCTGTAATGGCGCCAGAGAAATACCGTCGACAATTGCCGTTGAATCGGTTTTTCCGGATTCGATTTGAAGGCTGCAGTACAAGGTTCCGTTCTGCAGAAGATCAATGGAGGTTATGTAACCTTCGGCGGGCTCAAGTAGTGAAGCGCGGATATCGCGAACGGCATGTGTAGCTCCAACAGTTACAGGGGGCGCAGCATTTTGCTGGGTAGCCAAAAATCCGCTTATCTGTAGAGTAAACTGTCCGCCCGACAGGGTCCGCAACCCCGGTCCCGTTGGTGAAAGATAGCAGGCCTCGCTAGCCGGCCCATCGCCAAAGGCATTGGTTACGTAGAACGTCGCAGCAGCCACACGATTATCAGGCAAATTGAATGGATGAACGAAATTTTGAGAGGCGCGGTTCAAAAAGAAGCCCGGTGCAAACGGAACCACAATCGTCGTGGCCGCCAAAAGCAAGACAGCCTCTCCTGCCGTATGCGACGCGATGGCCGAGCCATGCGACCCGCGCGTTACCAGGTAGGTGTTCGTACCCGAAGTAGACAATACCGTCATCAATTCGGTTCCCACCTGTAATGTGTTGCCGGCAGAAAAACTAGATGTCCCCGCCAAGGCGAGCGTCGGTGTGCTAATGTCCATCGGTGCGGCGAGTGCGTACGGACTAGTTGCCTGCAATTCGTTCCAAGAAAAGAGTTGGAGCGTTCCGCTCGTCACCGACGAACTATTAGTCAGATCGGCGAAGTCGATTTGCGAAAGTTGCAATGCGCCTCCGCCCGGAGCTTTAAGTGTGAAGCTTGGGGAGCCGGCGATACCAACATCCGTTCTGCCGCCCCCAAGGTTCCATCGGGTAAGTGCACACAGTTCGGCAGCCGCTTCCTGATTGTTGACGTTTGCGGAACGCCCGAGAATCTGAATAACTGTGCCTTTCTGGTAAGCAATCTCGAAACGGGCCGGGCTGGTTCTGGTAACGGCAGCGAATTTCCACGAGCCCTCTGCCACCACGAACTGACTCGTTGCATCGGGCACAACCGACCAGTCAGGAGTCACGGTAAGCGTTGTATCCGTATTGCTTGCGATAAGCCGTTCCTGGCTGCGGCCCGTTCCCTCCGAAATGCGGACGATCATGCCCGCATAGACAAGCGGAGGTGCGCCCATGTTGCTCGATCCGATCGTGGATTGTGAAAAAATGTCCGCCGTAAACGGGCCGGCGTATTCGTGACGGTAGTAAAAATTGGCGTGATCGAAACTTGAGTCGGGCGGACCGAATGGGAGCGGCACCGCACCTGTATCGGTATATTCGGGTGCGATCGGTAGAGGCGCCGGCGTAATGCGATAGAGCTCCTGCGGCGTATTGCCTCGATAGACATGGAAGGTGACCGCGGCTTTAGGAAAGCTGAACCCGGAAAGCGTGACCTGGTTCGTGTTGCTCACTGCCGGCAGCCTGACGGGAATCGTGAAGGAGAGCGGCCCTTCATTACCCTCGCCATCCACAGCGCTGATTCCATAGTAGAGATGGCTTCCTGCAGCGAGCGCTCCTCCGTCGGTTGCGACTTGCGGGCTGAGGCTGACAAGCGGAAGGTTGGAAAGCGTCATGCTCGGCTGGCGCGGGTGCGAAAACGAAACGGTAAAGATGTCGGTCGCAGAACCGTCGGTGGCTGCCTGTATCTGCTCGCTCACGGCGTAGTCAAAAAATTCGAGATTACCGTCGGGATCGTTGTGTGCGATTTGCCCGATGAGCGGGCGCGGAACTTGCACCAATGAGCCGGGCTGACGGCCAGCGTTCATCAGGACGACAGGACTATCGCTATACCAGTCGTCATTGTGGACCTGCGCAAACACGGTCACGGTCTGGTAGTTCATTGACGGCGATAACCGGATAACACGAAACGGCGTGCGCTCAAATCCCTCTTTCAAATAAGTCACGGCAATGATGTCGCCAGGCCGGATTTTGAGAGCTCGAAAGCTCGTTACGAATTCAATAAACAGATTGCCTTTCGTCGACTTATCCAGTTGCCTCAAAAGAACCCGGGCCGCCTGGCTGAAATTCGCAATTCCAAGTGCGGTCGACTGGCTGCTTATTTCATAGCCAACCAGCGCGGAGTCATTTGCATCAATGAAAGAAAGGCTATCCTGCTGGTATTCGTTCGATTCATCCTGGAATTCCACACTTAGCCGGTTTGATGTTTCCGCAACGCTTCTACTTGTCAGGCGAACGGTCGAGCTGCCATCGGGGTTGCGCGCTATACCCGAAAACGGTGCGGAGCTGTCACTAAATTCATAAGCCGGCCAGCCGCTTGCGAGCCGATCGGTGCTGTTGGAGCCGTCTGGCAGCGCAAGTTGCTGGCGCGCAATACTTGTTTCCGGCAAGAGCTCGAGCAGACCTGTAGTACCGTAGCGCAGCATCAGACTCGCGGCAACTCTCACGCCCCGCACGACAACTGCGGCGCTCTGGCGTTTCGTCAGCATGAGATTGCACTGATAGCGCGGGACCTGAATCGGATTACCGTTGAGATCGGTTGTCGCAATCAACTCCTGACAAAAAGCCGCTGATGCGGCGAAACTGGAGAGATTCAGGTCTGAAAGGGCCCAACCGCAGCGTCGCAGAATATCGAGAATGACCCAGGCGGGATTATTGCTGAAAGCAGTTCCCTGGAATGATCCGTCAAGTGCATAGGAATCGATTTGTAAGCCCTGCACCAATACTTCGACATTCGGGAGCGCAGTGCCGCTGCTGATCCGGTTCGGGACGACGATCGAAAGGACAGAGAGGCTGCCGTAGGGATCACCGAGTGGATTGCCGAGGGCATCGGTGAAATCGAGATTAAAATTACCTTGCCGCGAGCCGGGCGTTATCAGCGAATACCAACCGGTAAGTGTCATGTCTTTTCCGGCGACACCCTGCGGAATTTCGACGTCATTGACCACCACTTTGAGAAGCCCCTCAATCGTGCCGCCTCCGATAAGGACTTCCATATGGGTCAGATTGCCGTCGTTCCGCGAGAAGATATGCGGCGCTCTTAACCAACCCGTGCCATAGACAAGAGGCACGGGGTCATTGAATTTCGCCGAATTGCTCAAGAGCGGAGAAACGTGGGAAGCTTTGTCGCCGGCAGTACGGACATTGATGGCGGAAGGGACGAATTCGAAGCCACCGTAACGGCGGGTAACATTAACTCGCGCATCATGATCGAACATTCCACGCTCAATACACTGTGCGCGCGTTTTATCGCACGAATTAAATGGTTGCCCGCCGCTCAGATTACCCACTCCGCCCGGGATGTCGGCCGAATATCCGCAGCGATAAAAGCGTGAGAAGCGTCCGAATACTCCGCCATCTTTGGCTTCTGTGCGCTGAGTATAGGTCTCCGGGAATGCCCAGGGGCATGTTCGCTGAATGCGCACATCGGGCACCGGGATCCGCTGCAGGCTGAGCTTATTCGAAAAGGTCAGTGCGAGAGCATCTTCGGTAATAAAATCCGGATCGCCGGCAATGCCACGAAATAGGACCGTGCTCTCCGTAGTGATGGACCCGCTTGCGAGATCAGCAAATGCGAAATAGACGGTAAGTCTGGAACCCTTGAAGCCGATCGCCGAGTTGACTTCCGAGAGAGCCGAATCCGCATTGGCGAGCGTGAGCGAAAGCTGTGAGATACCGTCCATGGCATCATCGGCAGAAAGCTGCAGATCGAAAAGATTGTGCTTGAGAACCCGGGCCGAATAACTTTGCCCATTAAATGTGATGGAATGAGTGCCCCAATACTCACTGTCACCGGACGGCAGAATGCATTCGAAAAATAAGAGCGGCGTGTCGGTTGCGCGCAGTTCCTTAACCTGGTTGATGGTTGCCATAAGTTGCCCCGTCGGACCCTAAATTGGTGCCTCAATAGTAAAGATCGTGGAGAATAGATTCGGGGCGTCCGCCATTACCGGCAGTGCATCCACAGCCCAGTGCGCATTCGGGTAGACACCCGCACGCGTGAATGTGGCGCGATAACGGGATGGGGCCACCTGTGCTTCCAATTGCGGACCGTAAACACTAATTCGCTGGCCTGGCAAAAGACTGATCGCCACGGTGAACTCCGTCCCCATGTCGGAGAGACTACCGTTTGAAACGACACGATTCCATTCCGGCCCGGCTGTAACAGCGGTGCGCTCCTCGCTTGCCGGCCCGCTGCGAACGAGTTCAACGGTAGTCGGTTCCGCACTCATCACATACGCGGAGAAGCAATATTGATAGTTTGCCGGAACATTACTCGTTTGTGATAACTGTGCTGCTACTTGGGCATTGTTAGTAAGTACAAATGCTCCGGACTTTCCGAGCGGGTCCGCTGCGTTCCCCGAAAGGTTGAGACCCGTCGATGGAAGCCAGGGTGCCGCAGCCAGGTTCGCGCTATTGATCAGCATGTTGTCCGTCGGATCGATGAACGTAAAGGCTTGAAAGCGGCCGCGACAAGCATCAAAATGAGCGGTGAGACTGCCTATCTCCTGCGTCGACAGTCCCTGGTATGCGAGCTGCCAAAGAATATGGCCTGCCGCGGGATCAGAATTCAAGTACAGTGAGCCATCTGGCAGAACATTGCGAATGGTGCGCGTGGCGATCGTCTTGCGAATCGGATACTGCGCAATGGCGCCGCTTTTAAGCTGGGGAAAGAAGTTAGCCATCGGTTTCGATCACCCAAAAAGAAGTGCTGGCGCTGTCGACGCCTTCGTAGTCGCTCAGCAACACGTCACCACCAAAGCGACATGACGCAACATCCGTTCCGCTGTATGGGTCAGGAAAAACGAACTTTGAATAGCCGCCTTGCTGTCCGTTAAAAAACTCCTCAAGCGCACTGATTTCGTCCTCGTCCAGCAGTTCTAGATGAATCTGCCAGGCCCGCAGCATGCGCCCATGCAGGAGATAGCGTTGATCGGTGCCGTCCAGAAACCGAATGACCTGGCTTCCCTGTCCGGTGGTTATTTCCAGCGGATATTGTGTTACCGCTCCCGTTTTCAATGAAGGGAAAGTAGCCACTTACACCTCCGCAATGACGTCGTTCAACGAGCTTGAATGGAGCATGGCATGTTTCACCGCATTGGCAATTTCCGTAGTGTGATACTGAAATGCCTGAGGATGGCTTGTGTTGTAAATAGTTGTCTGTGTGGCTTGGCGGCTGG
>DATBGM010000095.1:0-7488 GCA_036557945.1 Bryobacteraceae bacterium
TCTTGGCTCCTGCTACGCGTTTTTGGCCAGCGCTCATGACTCACGCGTGCGCGTCAACATGTTCAATCATTGCTCGACTTACGTCGCGGACGTCGTCTGGGAAGGTCTTTCTACGCGCCATATACGCCAGAGCCTCGAGCAGGCGCTCGACCTGCCGACGTTACGCAAACTCTGGCTCGCCATCAGCCCGCCGAGTTACTGGGATCTCTTCACGCGGCAAAAAAAACGCTCGAAATTCATCTATACTCGATACGACACAACGTTTCCGGTTCATCTCTCGCGGCAAGTAATTCAAGGCGCGCAGCGGCACAATTGGAATCACGACGTAACCGTACTTCCCTGCGGTCATTACACACTCGGTGCATTCCCGTTCAAATACATGGCGGGCTATGAAATCTGTTCATTTCTGAAACGGGCTCTTTAGCGAGAGCGCTCCGTTATTCTAGGGATGAGCCCGCGCCTTTTCAGCGAGGCGAAGACTCAAACAAAGAAGTCTGCGTCTAAGCATGAGTCTTTCTGGAAAAGCAGCGCTCATCTTTATTGCGTGTGTTCTCGCCTGGCGAGTAGACGCCCAAGCTCCCGGCGCGAGCATTGCGCCCAAACCTGCCAGTACGCAGACAAACGCGCCGGTGCAGGTAACACCTCCGCCGCAGACGGGCGACCCGATTTTTCGAGGCAGCGTGCCGCAGGGTGAAGCGAGTTCAACGCCTGTCGCTCTCTCGCTTGGCGACGCCATCCAGCGCGGATTGCGCGCAAATTTGGGTCTGCTGACGAGCGAGCAATCGAGCCGCGAAGTGCGCGCGCAGCGAGCTCGAGCATTGAGCGCTCTGCTGCCGCATGTCAGCGGGCAGATCAATGCGGTCGAGCAGCAGGTAAACCTGGAGACTTTCGGCATCTCTTTCCCGGGCGTGCCGAAGATTATCGGCCCTTTCGGATATCAATCGGTGCAGGCGAATGCCGAGGCTACGCTCTTCGATTGGAGCGCCATCAACAATCTCAAGAGCTCGCGTGAAGAGACCAAGGCGGCGCTGCTCTCGGTGAAGAATGCGCGCGATCTGGTCGTGCAGGCCGTCGGAAACGCTTATCTGCAAATCATCGCCGATGCCGCCCGTATCACCGCGACGCAGGCTGAAATCGACGCAGACAATGCGGTCTACACCAATGCACAGCGGCGCCATGATGCGGGCACCGCGATCGGCCTCGATGTCCTCCGCTCGCAAGTCGAACTGAAACAGCGCCAGCAGCAGCTCGTAGCTGTGAGAAATCAGTTCGATAAAGACAAGCTCACGCTCGGCCGCATCATCGGTTTACCGGTGGGGCAGGATTTCACGGTATCGGACCCGGCGCCCACGCTTCCACTGGCGACGATTTCATTGCAAGATGCGCTGCGACAGGCTTACGACTACCGGCCGGACTATCAAGCAGCTAAAGCGCGCGTGCTGGCGGCGAGATTAATGTTGAGCGGTGCGAAAGCCGAGCGCTATCCGACCCTCGGCGTCAGCGGCTATTACGGCGATGCCGGTCTACACCTGTTTACGAATTCTCACGGCGTGTTCAATGTAACCGGCTCGCTCAAGTTCAACATCTTTGACGGCGGCCGAATCAAAGCCGACATAGAACAGAGCGATGCCGAATTGCGGAATCGAAGTAACGAGCTTGAAAATTTGCGCGGACAAATCGACTTTGACGTGCGCAACGCGCTGCTCGATTTAAATTCCGCCAAGGCGCAAGTTGATGTGGCGCAAAGCAACGTCCAGCTTGCAAACCAGACTGTTCAACAGTCGCACGATCGCTTCACCGCGGGTGTTACGAATACAGTCGAAGTTGTGCAGGCGCAACAGTCGCAAGCGGAGGCCGACGAAAACTTGATTTCGGCGCAGTATCAGTACAACATCGCCAAGGTTTCGCTCGCTCGGGCACTCGGATTAGCCGAAGAGAAGATCGGCGCTTACTTCTCTAAATAGAAGCTTCCGGCAAATAATGCGTCGATTCCAGAGGAATAGAAGCTGCGCACGGCATCGCGCGGCGTGCACACCAGCGGATCGCCGAACAGGTTGAAGCTCGTGTTGTACAGCACCGGCAATCCGCACTTTTCGCCCATCGCGGTCAATAGCGCGTGATATAAGGGATTCTCCTCGCGCCGTACTTTGTGGACGCGAATTAAGTTGCCGCTTAGAATGGCCGCCGCCAAACGTTCGCGGTACTCCGCCCGCACTTCGCCGACGGTTGCCAGAAAGCGGGCATTGGGTCCGGCGGTGAAATATTTGTCGGCGACTTCTTCCGGCACCGAGGCGGCGAATTTCCGGAATCCTTCACGATGCTTGATATAAACATTCAGGTTTTCGGTGGAATACGGATCGAGCGGTGAAGCCAGAATGCTGCGATTCCCGAGCGCCCGGGGACCGAACTCCATGCGGCCTTGCATCCAGGCGACAATTTTGTTGTCGCTCAGCGCGCGGATTGCCTCGCGAATCAGCTCGTGGTCGGTAAGCAAGTAACGGAAACGAAGTTTGCAATTTTCGATGACCCGCTTGATCTCCTGCGGCGCAAATGCCGGACCGAGACATAACGTTTCAAACGGCACGCGCCGCGTTTCACGGTAGAAGTTATGCCAGGCATATAATGCCGCGCCGAGCGCAGTCCCGGCATTGCCTGCCGCCGGCTGCACAAAGACGTTCGCAAAGCGCTTTTCGAGCGCGCGAATCAGAAATGCATTCAGCGCAAGACCACCCGCCAGAGCGACATTTTCGGCCGGGCCCAGCATGGCCGCGATGGTCTCTTCGACTACCACCTGCAAACTGCGCGCCAGATTGGCCTTTTGTTTCAGTGAAAGCGTTGTTTGCGGCTCGATGCCGAGCGCCGCAAAAAAGTGCGCGCTGAATCCGCCCTGAAATAGCCGGTCGGAATCAAAATAGCTGCGATCGAACTTCGGCCAGCCGTCGCGCGCGCCGAGAATTCCACAAAACACGCTGGAATACGCCGCCTCGCCTGCCGCCGAGAGCCATTGCACCTTGTGCTCATCGGCGCGCGGTTCAAAACCAAGCAACTCGGTCACGCGGTTATAAAGATCGCCTAGCGAATCCGGAAAGTACAGCTCACGAGCGCGTTCGAGCCGCGTCCCTTCGCCTCGATACAACACCGCCGATCGAAAATCGCCCGCGCGATCAATGCTCAGTACGCTCGCCCGCTGAAATCCCGACACATAAAAGGCGGAAGCGGCGTGACTATCGTGATGATCGACTACTACGAGTTCGCTTTGCGGAAGGCGGGCTCGCAATTCGAGCAGAGCCGCGCTTTCGGAGCCTGTAGCAAACGGCCGTGCCAACGCGACGCAATCGATTTCGTCTTGTTTGGCGCCAGCCGCAGCGAGCGCCGCAGCGAACGCCTCGTCAGGAAAGGCTCCCGGCCGGTTGTAACGGCTTAATTTCGCTTGCTCTACCGCCGCCGCGAGTTCTCCGTTGCGAATCACCACGCATGCCGGATCGCTGAGCAGCCCGCCCAATCCAACAATCGTCATGGAATCAAACCCGGCTCAGCCGTTCAATGACGCGCTCGCGTCCGATACAAACAAACACCGCAAACGCGCTCGGCCCCACGCTTTGCCCGGTGAGCGCCGCCCGGCTCGCATTGATCAGCACGCCCGCTTTCACGCTGCGCTCCTCCGCCAGCTTCCGTAAATCGGCTTCGACACTGGCTTCTGTGAATTCCACGTTTGCCGCAAGCCGCTTTGCGAGTTCTCGCAGCAGTTCGCGCGCGCCGGGCGCATTGAGCTTGTCTTCCGCCTGTTTTTCGATATGAAAATCGTCCGCGAAGTAAGCACGACCCTTGGTCGGGAAATCGAGCAGCGTCGCGTATCGCGAGCGAATCGTATCCACCACGTGCCGGAAGAATGCTTCGTCTCCATAGGGCGCGAGCTTATGTTCTTCGAGCGTCTTCCTGACGATGGGCGCGAGCGTTTCGACGGACACGGTCCGAAGATGCTGTGAATTGAGCCACAGCGCCTTCGGATCGATCGGGTCTGCGTCGCTGAAATTCACGACAGCGTTGCTGCGATTGACTCCTTCGAACGAAAACGCCGCGGTCAGCTCTTCGAGCGTCATCTGTTCGCGATTATCTTTCGGCGACCAGCCGAGCAGGCACAAAAAATTGATATACGCGAGCGGCAGAAACCCGTTATCCCGATAGGTCAACGCGCTCACGACCGGACCGTGTTTTCGCTTCGAGAGCTTTGCGCCATCGGGAGCGATCAGCAACGGCAAATGCGCGAAGTTCGGCACGAAGCCGTCCGCGGCAGCTTCAAACAGGAGCACATGCTTAAACGTGTTCGACAAGTGATCCTGCCCGCGAATGATATGCGTGATCTTCAGATCGATGTCGTCGGCACAGGAAGCGAGATGGTAGGTGGGCATCCCGTTACTTCGAAGCAGCGCGAAATCTTCGATATCGCTTGTGAGTTTCGATTGCTCACCGTAAACCTGATCGGGGAATTTGACGGCGCGCACAGGGTCGCGCTCGACGCGGAAACGAATTGCGAACGGCTCACCCGCTGCTGCGCGGCGATCGCTTTCCTCGCGCGAAAGGGCGCGCATTTCGGGATTGCACAGCCACGGACCCTCGCCATGCGCGCGTTCTTCGAGGTCCTGCGCGGCGGGTGTGAAGTCGCGGTATGCCAAGCCCTTCGCCAGCAAATCATAGGCAAGTTTGCGGTGCAGGTCCAGCCTCTCCGACTGGCGATAAAACTCGTCCCACCCGAGATCGAGCCAGTTTAATCCTTCGTAGATTGAATTCAGCGAGGCTTCGGTGTTGCGATCGACGTCGGTATCGTCGATACGCAGCACCATCGTGCCGTTATTCTTTCGCACATAAAGCCAATTAAAGATGAAGGTGCGCGCGCTGCCTATATGTAGATAACCGGTGGGCGACGGCGCAAAACGAGCGCGAATCATGAATTTTCAGTGTAGTGGAGGGGCTGGGTTATGGTGAGTTTGCGATGGAGCGCCACGAACTGATCGAGAGAAAGCTGCTCGGCGCGCAGGCCCGCTTCGGGAAGTGCGTCGATTTGTTCGCGGTACAAGCCGCGCAGGTTGTTGCGCAGCGTTTTTCGCTTCTGGCGGAAGCACAGGCTCACGAACTTCAGAATCTCACCCAGGCTTTCGGGCTGGCGGGCATGCCTCTGTAGCCGGACGGCTGCCGAATCTACTTTGGGCGGCGGACGAAACGCGGAAGGCGGTACCTTAGCGATCAGTTCGACATCGCAGACGAGGCGCGTGGACACGGTGAGGTATCCATAGTTTCTGCTGCCGGGCTCTGCGAGAAGGCGCTCGGCGACTTCCCATTGCATCAGAAACACGGCGGTTTCGAAGCGTGCGTCGAGCTGCAGGAATTTTTCAATTAGCGGCGACGTGATGTAGTAGGGCAAATTGCCTGCAATCACCGCAGTGCCCCATTGCGCGAGATCGGTTCGAAGCACGTCGGCCTGGTGCACGTGCAGCTTCGAATCGGCGGCGAAGTGCTCGCGCAGATAGGTCGCGAGTTTTGCATCGAGTTCGATGGCGTGCAGTTCGCCGGTGCGCGCGAGGAGATGGCGGGTGAGCGCGCCGCGGCCCGGTCCGATCTCGACAACACGCGGCGTATGTGCGCCGCAGGCCGCTGCCGCAAGCTTTTCGAGAACCGAATCGCGAATCAGGAAATGCTGGCCGAGTCGTTGCGGCACAATCCTCCAAGAAAGGGCGAGTACACGACACGGCGGTTTGTCTGCTTTGCAAGCAGACCGGCGCGAGCGTCCAGGTTTTCCAGAGATGGCGATTTTTCGAGCAGATCCTGCAGGAATTGCGAACGCATGACCGCGAAGTTTGTGGAAACCGCTTCCACGGTGCGCTGTTTCCAGAGCTGGCCGAAGTAGCCGGGATCGGTCAGCGGTTTTCCGCGATGCGGGTTGGAACAATTGCCGCACTCGTCAAAGTTGAATCCGGCTTCGAGCAGTTCGCCGCGCCCATTCCAAATGCGGCCGCCGATCATGGCGGTATCGGGATGGAGCTCCGTAATGCCGAGCGCCTCCCATTGCCAATCATCACGTTGAATTTCGATACCGGTTCCGAGCAGGCAAACGAATTCGCTTTGGCGGCAGGCCGCCGCGCATTGTTCGGTATTCGGATCGCGCACGATTGTGATAGGCGTTCGGCCTGACGGCTTGCGGCGAAAGTGCCAGTGCGCTCCGCCGGCAAAGAGCGGGCTGGGCTCTAACTCAAAAAGTTTTCCTTCGGGGCGGCTGTCGAGAAAACGCTGCAAGACAGCACGCTGGGAATTAACGATGTAAGGTTTACGCGCGTCGTCGTCGGCTGTCGAACCGGCATGCACGCGCCAGCTATAAACTATGTCCGGCACGTGCACGGCGCGATGGCCCGCGATCAGAAAGCGTACAAACAGATCCCAGTCCGGGCTGCCTTCCGCGGCGGGATCGCTGTATGCGCCGAGCGCGAGCGCCTTTTCGCGGTCGACTACGCCCAAGTGAGCGATATAGGCGGAATTGAGCAGCAGCACCGGGTCCCAATCCGGTTTGCGATAGGGCTGATAGCGGCGCCTGCCGATGATTTTGTCTTCGTCGGTATAGAGCAGTGCCGGGTAATTATGTTCTGCGGCGGCGGTGGCCACAATGCGAAGCGCATCTCGATCGAGCAGGTCATCGGCATCGACGGGCAGGACGTAACGGCCGCGCGCTTCTTCCAAACAGCGCCGCAAGCCACGCGTAATGCCGAGATTTGTCCCGCCGTGCACCAATTTCACCCAAGGAAGATTTGCCAGCGAGTGCAGATACGCGCGAATCTCCGGTTTCGTGCATCCGTTATCGAGCAGAACCCATTCGCACGCGCCTGATGCGTTCTGTTCCGCAATTCGGTTGGCCAGAGCGCGCAAATAGCGGACAGGGCTGCCGTCCCAGACCGCGGTCAAAATAGAAAATAAACCCGGCTCCGGTTCATGCGTGTAGATCTCGCGGCGCGCGATTTGGCGCTCGCGAATCCAGCGTTCGTAGGCGCGCATTTCGCGATCCGGCACGAGAGCGTCTTTGGCGCGCCGCAGCGCGCCTTTCATATATCCCTTCAGCGGATCGAGCACTGGTCTCCCTTGGTATTGTTCTATATGAATGCAACGGCAGGACACGCCGGACACGCTCGAAGCCGGGAATGAAGCACTGCGGCAGGTGCAGGCGGAGCTGCGCGCGTCGCAGCGGCAATTAAAACGCGTGCTCGAGCTTGTCGAAAAGCATCAGGCGCAGCTCAATGCGCACGAATCGTCGATTGCGCGGCTCGATCGCATTCTGATGGAGATCTTGACCGGCCGTGTCTGGCGCACCTTGCGCGCGGCGGGCGATCTCGCGAAGCGGTTTGTCCCGCGAGGCGGGGGAACGAGCGGGGACAGCGTGGTGCTCAATTCGCGCCAGCGCTCGTTTCTGGTGTGCGATGAGCCGAAAGCGAGCGATCTCGCGCTGCG
>DATBGM010000096.1:0-52704 GCA_036557945.1 Bryobacteraceae bacterium
GATCGGGATTCTCAAGATCGATGATGCACAAGGCCGGACGCGAGCCGTGCTCATCAATTACGGCTGCCATCCAACCGTGCTCGGACCCGATAATCTGCTCGCTTCGGGCGATTTTCCCGCAGCAGCAATCGAGCGTGTGGAGCAGCAGCTTGGCGATGGGAGTTTTGCGCTGTACGTAAACGGCGCGCAAGGAGACATCAGCGTCGGACATTCGTCGGAGCTGAGCGCCATTGGCGTGATTACGCCCGGCCGCACATTTGAACGCGCCGCCGAATTGGGCCAGCAACTCGGCGATGCGGTCCTGAAGGCGCTTTCCGACATCGCCACACACGATAACGTTTCCGTCGCTTACGCGACTCTTGAGACCGGCATTCCTCTTAAACCGTATCCATCGCCGGAACAGACAGAGAAAGTCCTACGCGAAATGGAGACCAAGGTCAGCAAACTGCAAGAGAACGGCGCGCCGTCACCGGAGTACCGGCAGGCGATGTCGGAACTGCTTTACAGCTCGATCACTCATTTCTACGCGCGGGAAACCAGGAAATTCAAAGATGGCGTACTGCCTATAGAACTGCAGGCTATCCGGGTTGACGACAGCGTCTTTGTGGCAGTACCCGCAGAAGTATTTGTCGAGATCGGTATGCGTCTCAAAGGCGCCGGCCGGCTGCGGAGATTTATAGCGGGCGTCAGCAACGGGTATATCGGATACTTGCCCTCGCGCAGAGCCTATGAGACGGGCGGTTACGAGGTGGTGTCCGCCAAGTGCGGACCCGATGCGGAGGATCGCCTGTTTGACGGCGTGATGCACCTGGAAGAAGCACTGGCTTCACGCCATGCATAGGAAGATCCGCGTCGGTGTGATCGGACTGGGCATCATGGGCGAGCAGTATACGCGCATCTACAGCTCGCATCCCTTTGCTGAAGTGACCGCGGTGGCGACACGGAATCCGGAACGCCTTCGCCAGATCGGCGAAAAATACAGGATCGAAGGCCGCTACACGGATTATTCTGCAATGCTGGCGGAAGCTTCGTTGGATGCGGTCTGCGTGGCGACACCCGATTTTGCGCATTACGAGCCGGTGCGAGCGTCGCTCGAGACAGGGCTACACGTGCTTTGCGAAAAACCGTTCACGACCGATCTGGGCGAAGCAGACAAGCTCCTGCGCTTGAGTGAAAGCCGTCCGCAACAGAAATTGCAAGTAGCTTTTAATCACCGCTGGCTCAGTGCTTACCATCAGGGATTCGTCGCCATTCAGCAAGGCTCGATCGGCCGTCCGATAGCCGGATATGCGCGCAAGAATGACACGATCTGGGTCTCTACGGAGATGATCAACTGGGCCGCCCGTTCCACGCCCATCCATTTCCTGGGCGCGCACGATATCGATTTGCTTCGCTGGTATTTTGCAAGTGAGCCGGTTGAGGTTCATGCTTACGGCGCAACCGGAGTACTGGCGGCGCGCGGCATCGATACGTATGACCTGATTCAGGCACAAATCAAATTTGCGAGCGGGGCGTTTGCCACGGTCGAATCCGCCTGGATTTATCCCGACACGTTTCCGACTATCACCGATTCCTTTGTGGAAGTAGTCGGGTCGGCAGGACACCTGCACTTTGACCGGAAGCGTGAATCGATCGAATTGAGCACTGAGGAAAAATTCTCCTACCCGAAGACCTTTCTAATGAATGAGATTTTCGGAAAGCTGCGCGGGGCGTTTGTCGAGTGCCTGAGCGACTTCATTGCGGCAATCATCGATGACACGGCGCCGAAAGTAACTGCATTCGACGGCAGACAGGTAACGGCGGTCTTGGATGCGGTCTCGCGATCACTGGCCGAAGGAGGAAGCTGTGCCGTAGCGCAGGCCGCAATGGCAGAGAAGAGCTGAGGAAAATGCAAGTCACACTCACTGATTTTTACGAAGGCAAGCCGAGGCCGGGGAAGATCATCTGCCTGGCGGGCAACTACCGGAAGCATATTGCAGAGAGCGGGTATCAGACACCGCAGGCAGAGGACATAATTACGCCACAGCTCTTCTTAAAACCGGCGACGTGCCTGATCGCGGATGGCCAGGCGATCCCGCTGCGGCACAACAATGCCGCCGTCGGATGGGAGGTTGAGCTGGCCGTTGTTATGGGAGAACCCGGCAGAGACATTCCGGCAGCGCACGCCTACCGGCACGTCTTTGGCTATACGATCCTCAACGACATCTCGGAACGCCAACTGAACTCCGGCATCGCAAACCGGCACAAAAGAGAAAACGATGCATTCTTCGATTGGCTGGCGGGCAAATGGTTCGATGGCTTTGCACCGTGCGGTCCGGTGATTGTGACTCACGACGAGATGGGAGACCCGCACAATCTCGGCATCCGCCTCTGGGTGAATGGCGAGCTTCACCAGGACGGCAATACAAGCGAAATGATTTTCCCCATTCCGGAGCTGGTTGAGAAGATTTCCAGCATCATGACGCTGGAACGGGGAGATATCATCTCGACGGGTACACCGGCTGGAGCAGGGTTAGGCGATGCCAAGAAGGCACTCACGGATGGCGATGAACTGGTTTGTGAAGTCGACCGGATCGGGCGTCTCCGTAATGTGGTGAGGCGTGCTCGGTGAACGTAGTCGACTGGTGTGTCGTCGGCATGTATTTTGCCTGCATGCTGGCGGTGGGCCTGTATTTTACGCGCCGCGCCAGCCGCAGTGTGGCGGATTATTTTGTCTCAGGGCGCAATCTTGCGTGGTGGGTGATTGCGTTATCCGCAGTCGCCACCTATACCGATGCCGGTCTTGCGCCGGCAGTCACCATGCTTACCTATCAAGGCGGACTGCTGGGTAATGCAGTATGGTGGATTCCGTACGTTATTTGGATGCCGCTCGGAGCGGTGTTGTGGTCGAAATACTGGCGGCGGCTCGGCACGGTGACATCGGCGGAGATGCTTGGCATCCGCTACGGCGGCCGCTTCGCGCATATCTATCGGGCGATCTACGCCGTTTTCATGAGCTTCGGCTTCATCGTACTGCTGATGGGCTACGTTTCCGGCTGGCTGGGAGCTGCGCTGGGCCCGATTCTCGGCTGGCAACCGGTTGAACTTATTCTGTTTGCCGGTTTCATTGCGGCTGCGTACACTGTTACATCAGGCTTGTACGGAGTCGCCTATACGGACGCGTTTCAGTTCGGCATTTTCCTGCTGGGAAACATTATTCTGGTGCCGATCGCGCTGGCGGCTACCGGCGGCATGGGCGGTATGTATCATTCGATTACTGCGCTGCGCGGCGCGTCCGCATCCACATTCTTTCGCGTGATGCTGCCGGCGCCCGGCTTCGACAGCCTTACGATTCTGGCATTCGTAGTGCAAGGCCTGTTCTTCGCGGCATCTCCTACCGGCGGAGAGGGTTTTACAGCGCAGCGTTTCATGGCGGCGCGCAACGAGTTTCACGCGCAAGTGGGCCAGTTGTTCAATACGCTGCTCACACTTATTGTCCGCGTGGTGCCGTTTCTTTTCCTTGGGATGATTGCAGCCGCGCTCTATGCGCCGAAATCGGTGGCGGAGCCCGGCGAATTGTGGGCGCGCCTGGTGCATGCTTTTGCGCCGCCGGGACTGATGGGGCTGCTGGTGGCGGGCGTGTTTGCCGCCTACATGGCGACGATCAGCACACAAATGAACTGGGGCGCCTCCTACATAGTCAACGATCTTTACCGGCCTTTTCTATTCCCCGCGAAGACGGAGCGCCATTACATTTGGGTTGGACGCGCCGGCTCAATCCTCCTATTCGTGCTCTCGCTGGTGGTGACCTACTTCTTCGTGCACGGCCTGCGCGCCTGGTTCCTGTTCATTAACTCGGTGGTCTTCGCGTTCATTTTGCCGCTTTCCTGGATGCGTTTCTTCTGGTGGCGATTGAACATCTATGGAGAGGCCGCGGCGCTGGTGATCGGGCTTCCGCTGAGCTACCTCGTCTGGTTTCCGCTCGGATTTTCAAAGGAGACCGTTCATCCGTTCTGGCAAGGCTTCCTGCTGCTGTTCGGGCTGGGGGTTATCGCCATTGTGGTTATTTCCTATCTCACTCCGCCGGAACGAATCGAGACGCTGCACGCGTTCTATATTCGCTGCCGCCCGCCTGGATTATGGGGTCCTGTGACGGCGGCCGTCCACCTCGAGGAGCGGGCCGCCATTCGCGCCGAAACCGCGCGTGACCTTGTCGATTGCGCACTCGGTATTGCGTTTGCGGCCTCTGCTATTGCCAGCGTGATTGCGACTATCGGCCGCCACTGGAGCACACTCGCAGCAGTTGCCTGCGTTCTCGCCGTAAGCGGCGGGCTTTTTATCGGCCGCTGGAAACGCCGTGGAATGTTTCGCTCGCTTAGCGTGGAAGCAACTCCGCAACAGGTCAACGTCTAAGCAGTGTTTGCTTCAAGTTTCGTGAAAAAAAAACGAGCCGCGCTGTTCCTGCTCCTGGCGATTACGCCGCTTTGCGCGACCGTTCCCGAGCGTCCGGTGACGGAGCGCTTCACCTGGCATGAAAATTTTCAGGGCGCCGAACTGGGTCAATTTGCCAGTTATCCGCCGGTTCAGGATGCAGGATACGATCCTTCGCTTTCGCCAACATCGGATTACGGCGCGCCGGGCGGACGCGCCTTGATGCGCGCGGTGAAGCCGGTGAGCTCCGGTCCGGAACGATTCGGATTCATTCGCCGGCTCGATCTGGTTGCGTCAAAAGACGCGACGCTGTCGTTTTCCTATCGTCTCGATGGAGCGTCGTCAGGAGATCGTATTGAGATCGGAATCGCCGCGGCAAATCGAGAGCGCTATACGACTACCATACAGGCCGGAACACACGGCGTCTGGCATAAAGCACGCGTGCGCATCGCGGAAGTGCTGGATAAGTCCCGTTCGGGGATACAAGCGGGCGTTGGTATTGACGGTCTGTACCTTGTCGCCGCTTTATCGCATGCCGATCCGGATGTTACTTACCGCTTCCTGATAGACGATCTGTCGGTTCTGGCCGAACGCGAGGTGCGATTTCAAGTGCGCGAGCCGCGAGCGGTGGCTCTGGAGCCCAGACACGATCTGTTCGCCACGATGAATTTGGAGGCAGACCGTGCGCTGCGCATGGAAGCTGTTGCACCGGTCCGGCTGGCGAGAGCGGCGTGCGTGGTCAAAGACCAGGATGGAAAAACGGTGGCAAGCGCGCCGCTTTACGACAACGCGACACACGGCGATCGCGCGGCGCACGATGGCATCTGGTCGAACCACTCCGTGACCGCTTTGCCTGATGGTTCCGGCATCTACCAACTGCTATTAGAAGGCGGCACCGCCAACGGCTTCCCGATCACGACGACGGTGCGCATCTTCCGCTCGAAGCCGGTTTTGTCCGCGCATCCCCGCTTGTATTTCAGCGCCGCCGAGCGCGCGAAATTCGTGGAACGAAGCCACAGCCCGAAATACGCGGCAGCCTGGGAAAAGATTACTGCCGCAGCGAAGTTATCGCGGGGCACCGGCGATCTGAGCCGCGCCTCCACCATCTTCGCCTTGCTGGACGATGTGTATCTCCTGCCCACGCTGCCCGGTTACTTCGATCTCGTTACCAAAGCCGGAAGCCGCATCGAGTACAACGCGCTTGTGGCCTATGTAACAAGCGATCCAGAAGCACTCGATACTGCGAAAGCAGCGCTGCTTACGGTAGCGAAATGGAAAACCTGGGCGCCTCCATGGTTCCCTGCGCACGGCCAGCCGACGTATTATCCAGCCGGTCAGCTCACCGCGCAAATTGCATTCGCCTATGACCTGCTGTACAACAAACTATCGCCGGAGGAACGGGTCGTTATTCGCGAAGGGCTTCTGAACAACGGCATTCTGCCCGCCTATCGCGAATATGTGCTGGACGATCGTGTCCTCGCAAACACGAGCAACTGGATTTCGCATAGCGTGGCGGGCGCTCTGCTGGCGGGTGCTGCCATTAAGGGTGACGGCGAGGCTCCCGATTTAGAGCTTTACATAAACGGTCTCGTCGACAAGCTGGAAGGGCACTTGAATGCAGCCTACCTTCCCGGCGGCGTTTACGGAGAGACGATCAGTTACCAGGAGTTTGACCTGGAAACGCTGGCACCCGCGCTGACCGCTCTCAAACGTGTTTTCGGGATTGACTATTGGAGCCGTTCGCACGTAAAGGATTCGCTCTGGTATCCGATATCGACGATGGCGGATCCGATCGACGGCTGTCAGGACATGGGGGACACGCATTGTCCGAGCGGCCGGACGATCGCGCCGGTGGTTGCGGAGTCGCGTAATCCGGTGTTTCGTTGGTATCAGAATCACTTTGCCCCCGCGCCTTTGCAGGATTTTCTTTTTTCCGATGATGCGCTGCCATCGCAGCCGCCAAAATCTCCGGGCTCACGTTATTTTCCGCGCAAGGGCATTGTCGTATTCCGCAGCGGATGGCAGCCGGACGACGCTATTCTGCTTTTTCGCGCCGGACCCAACTTCAACCACAACCACGCGGAACAGGGTTCCTTTCTGTTACGTGCGCTGGGCGAGAACCTGGTTACGGAGGGCGGATATGCGGACTATTACAAGGATCCGTATTACGATTCCTATTTCAAACAAGCGGCCGGTCACAATACGGTGCTGATCGATGGCGATCCCGCCAGTCAGCAGGTCGCCGATACGCAGGCATTTCCTGCTCTTCACAAGTTTCCGCGAATCACGAACGTAGTCATGAGTGCGAATATCGACGCGGTGGACAGCGAGCTTCACCACGTCTATGGCGGACGCTTGCAGCGCTTTATCCGCCGGCTGGTATTCATCAAACCGGATTACCTGGTTGTCTATGATGAGCTCGTTCCGAACGCGCCGGCAGCGTTCGACTGGCTGCTGCACTTGCCGGATATCGCGCGCACCGCGACCAAAGCGGAAACAGCGCTCTACCATGGACACACGGCATCGCTGGCCGTGCGCTTTCTATCTCCGGCCGCGCTGAACCTGCGCATAGCGGAGGGGCACCTTCCGTACACCGTATTTAATCCGACTGCTCCCAAGCTTGCTCCGGCCGAGCCGGCGGTACTGAATGCAAGCACTCCGATGTCGCCCGAGACCGTGCGTTTTCTTGCCGCTCTGGCTCCGGCGCGCTCGGACGAGGCCGCCAGGGAGCGCGTCATGAGCTTGCGCAGCATCGATACACCGGATTGGATCGGCGTCGCGCGCGATGGCGCAGCAGGCGAGCAGTTACTGTTCCGCAAGGGAGCGGATGCGCGGCCCGGCGGCTTTAACTCCTGGACCACGGATGCGGCCGCCTGGTTTGTGCGCGGCACATCGGGCAAAACGCGACTGCTCGCCGGACTCGGCGCAACAACTCTCAAGCATGGCAGCGAGAGCTGGTTCGCCAGCCAGCGGCCCGCGAGTTTCGCAGTGGTATATGAGAACGGGCGCGTTGCGCTAAACGTGTACTCCGCCGTTGCGCAAACGGTTCAGTGGCGCAGGCCGGACGGCCGCATGGCGCAGGTCAAGGTGGAAGCCGGCAGCCAGGAGTTCGAGTGGCCCGGGGAGCGGAAACCATGACGCGGCGGTGTTTCGTTGAGTCGGCATTTTGGACAGCAGGAGGGTCGCGCATGAAGCAGCAGAACACAAAGGCGGCTCCCAAAAACGAGTACGACTATGTCGACTGGAGCTGGGAAGGCTGGCAAAACATGACTGGCGATCAGCGGCCGGGTGTTGCCGGCGAACAAACCGGTAAAGCGGAGTTGATCGAACTGGCGCCCAAGGCACAAGCAGACTGGCCGCAGCGCCGGAACGCATTTCAGCAAGCGATGGCGCCGTTCCTGGGCACTGCGCCTACAACAAAAGCGCCATTATTATCAGAGGTCCTTGAAGAGCACCGCGGCAATGGCTTCTTACGGCGCAAAGTGCGTTATCAATCCGCGGCCGGCGAATGGATACCGGCTTTTTTGTTGATTCCGGACAATCGGCGAGGCCGCATTCCTGCAGTATTGTGTCCGCATCAGACCACGCAAGCAGGCAAGAACAGTCCTGCAGGTCTTGCCGATGTTCCGGAACAGCACACCGCGTTATGGCTCGCGCGGCGCGGCTACGTGACGCTTACCTGGGATGCGCTGTGTTTCGGAGAACGGCATAAACGGGAATCGGGACACTATGGCGATGCGATTCCGTTTTACCAGCGGCATGCGAATTGGTCGCTCCTGAGCAAGATGATCTGGGATCTGAGCCGGAGCATCGACTATCTGGAGACGCTCGATTTCGTCGATGCGAAGCGAATCGGCTGCGTCGGACATTCCCACGGAGGAATCACAACACTCTTCGGCATGGCGCTCGATCCGCGCATTGCCGCGGGCGCCAGCAACTGTGGATTCGACACTTTCCGGATTGACGGCAATACTTTTCGATGGAGCCACGCCACAGCGCTGTTGCCGCGGCTGGGATTCTATATCAGCAGTCGTTATCTCACGATGGAGTTCTATCGCGCGGTGCCGGATTCCGAAGTTATCCGCACTCCGTTTGACATGCACCAGATGCTTTCCTTGATTGCGCCCCGGCCGTTGATCCTGACTGCATCGGACGACGATTTTGTTTTCCCGAATGGCGGTTGGAGCACACGACAGTCTCTGGCCCGCTTATCGCGCCTGTACCGGTTACTCGGGGCTGAAGAGCGTCTTTTCGGCTATTACTTTCGCGGCGGACATAGCTTTCCGGAAGATGCGTCGTCACGCGCTTATGCGTGGCTCGACCGCTGGTTGAAATCCTGACGCTATGGACGTGATCCTTGCACTGGATGGCGGCGCGACTCGGACCCGCTGCGTGGCGATTGATCTGTCCGGGCGCCCCCTGGCCGAGGCAGAAGACGGCCCTTCCAACCATCTCCAGGAAAGCGAGAAAACGGTACACGATCGGCTTGCGGACCTCACCGAGCGAACGCTCGCTCTGGCAAACCTCCGCGAGAACGATGTGCGCTGCCTCTCTGCGGGGCTGGCTGGCGTCGATTACGACGGATACGGCGCGGAGCCGATGACGGCTCTATTTCACCGGCTCGGGTTCAAGTCGTGCCTGGTCTTTGGCGATTTGGTGATCGCTCACGCCGCCGCGCTGGCAATGGAGCCCGGAATCGTCATACTTGCGGGAACCGGATCGGCGGTTCTTGGCATCGATGCGTCCGGCCGGCGCGTGAAGGCGGGCGGATGGGGACCTGTCTACGGCGATGAGGGAAGCGCGCGAGGCATATCGCAGCAAGCGCTGACGGCTGCGGCGCGCGCCTATGACGGACGCGGTCCCTCCACGGCATTGCTGGAGGCGATCACGGCGGCGCTTCGGATTGCCGATTTCCGCGATTCCATATCCGTTATCTATGGAGCACAGCCACGCGATATCGCGTCGCTCTGCCCGGTTATTTACAGGACGGCGGTCGCGGGAGATTCGGTTGCCCGCTCACTCTTCGATACGGCTGCCGGGATGCTGGTGGAAGGGGCGATGGCCGCCGCGCGCCAACTCGGATTGGATCGCTCCCCTGTCCGCGTATCTTACCAGGGAGGAGTTGCCGAGCATTGCCCGCTGCTGGTGGAGCGAATGACAGAAAAATTGCAAACGCAGTTGCCGCTGGCCCGCTTACAGCCTCCTTTGTGGCCGCCGGTGATGGGAGCCTACCTGCTTGCATGTCGCTCGCTCAACTGCCAAGCAGGTCTTAACGAATGTTCCAAAACTACATCCATCTCTTAACGACGATTCTCGATCGCGTTGCCCTTGCACAGGCCGGTAACATTAAGCGCGCCGGTCTGGTCATTGCGCATGCGCTCCGCGAGGGCGGCATCGTGCACACGTTCGGCTCCGGACACTCTCACCTGATCGCTGAAGAAGCATTTTTTCGGGCCGGCGGGCTCGTGCCTGTCAATCCGGTTCTGGATGAGGGGCTGATGTTTCTGCGGGGAGCGCTCGAAAGCACGCGTGCCGAGCGGGAACCCGGGTTGGCGCGGCGCTTGTTCGAGAACTCCGGCGCCCGCGACGGCGATGCCGCCATCATCATTTCGAATTCCGGCCGCAATGCGGCGCCGCTCGAGATGGCTATGGAAATGAAATCGAGAGGTGTAGCAGTGATCGCCGTCACGAGCCTGCAGCATTCGCAGTCTTCACCGGCAACTCATCTCTCAGGCAAGCGGCTGTTCGAGCTGGCGGATGTCACGATTGACAACGGCGCGCCGGCTGGCGACGCTGCGATGAGAATTCCGGGCCTGGATACTCCGATGGGACCGGTATCCACCGTTACCGGAGCGGCCATTGTTCACTCCGTCATGATCGAGGCTGCTCGCGAACTGCTGCGTTTCGGAATCCCCGTTCCGGTATTTCGCAGCGTGAATGTAGCCGGAGAGAGTGAAGAGGCCTTGATTGAATTGATGCGCTCTTACAGCGAGCGTATTCGCTTCTTCAATATCTGAAGTAAGTTGGCACTGCGCGCCCGACGTTCAGGAAGATGGAGCGCTGTAAACCTGCTTTAGATCCGGCCGCGTGTTCTCGTAAGTTGTGTTGTAAGCAAGCAGCTTCGGATCAGGCTCAATGCCCCAATGCCGGCAAGCGGTTCGATAGACCTCCGGCCACCAGTTACGGTGCTCGGTAAGTCCATCCTCTCGCCATTTCCGCCAGTCCACCAAAACGCGAGACCATGCTTCGTCGCCGTAAGCTTGAGCTTCGGCTTGTGAGCCTAACTCCGGCACAATCCATTCCCGGCCAATGCGAGCGTGCAGAACCTCATCTGCCCAGTCGTAATCCTGAATCAAAGTGGTCAGCCGGTTCGCTGTTGCCACCGCCACTTGCCATTCGTACTGTTTGCCGGTCTTCTTGGGCATTAATCCCTGCTCAATCGTGAACAGAACGGCATGGCGTTCTTTCGCGGTCAATTTGGTATTCAGACTCAACGACCAGGTAATGTTTAGCGGGATCTGCGTCCAATCGATCCCGAGCGATACAAATCCGACTTCGCCCATCATGGCGTGCCGAGCTTCGTCCCAAAGCTGGCGCGTCATATCGCGATAGTAGGCCCAGGGCTTATCTTTCGTTTCCGCCAGGATGCTAGCTATCATTTCGGGGACGTCGATCTCCCGCATGCGTTTGAAATAGAGCATGATCGTCTTGGGAAGCGGCTCCACGCCGGGGTCGAATAGCATGACCTCCGCATTGACGCCCATGTTGTAGGGATCCTGAAAACGCTCATCACGCCGGACTACGCCGTTGTATTGATATGGCTTCAGCGAAAACACTCGGGCTACGGGGGCCTCCGATGCAGGCGTCGCTCCATCGAGATCGCCGGCGTTGCGCAACATCTGGTCCAGTGCGCCGGACCAGCTTGCGAACGATGCTTTTTGTCCTTCTGAAACAAGACATTGCATGGCCTCGCGACCGTACTGCTCTATATCCTGCAGCTCGAGCAACGTCAGGCGGCACAAACGATACGTCGGCTGATCGAAGAGCTTATTCGTATCGGACATCAAGCGTTCCAGTCCTCGAATAACAGCGGGCACGGCGTGTTCGTAAAGGCCAAAGACCAGGGTTTCCACCTCAGGCGCGGCTAAGATCTCGTCGAAAAAAATATCGAGCGCACGATCGGGCGGTATATCCAAACCATGCGGCGGCTGCCTCATTTCCCGCACGCGCGCCGCGAACGCCTCGACATGCTCCGCGCAGTAATACGCATGAAGACTGAAAGCCATTTTCAATTCGTAGATTGGTGTGGCGGTGATTCGCGAGACGAAAATCTCGTGCAGCCGCTTCAGCGACCAGTGGAGGCGTTTCAACCGGTCGACACATTCTTGAACCGTGAGGCCTTTGGTTAATGCTTCTTCCATTGTTTGAAGTCCAACCAGCGGAGGGAGACCGGCGTATCCCCGGTACGCGGCGGCTGGCGGATCTGTCGTTTGCGGAAGCGGTTTGCTTTGTGTCATGGCATTCTCATTTGTGATTGCAGTCATAACGAGATAGCGTGCTGCTTCACGTACTCGCTTACTACATCCGGCGGCGCGCTGATGTAGCGAAACTGCTCTGCGTACTGTAACCCGTATTTACGGCCGAGATCGGCGTTTTCCTTTAACAAAAACGCGCGAATGTATTCGCGGTTCGCGGTTGTGTCGTTGTCGCCAAGAATCGGCAATCGGAGGCCTCGCGACGCCAGGCTGGCCCGCAGCCGCGCGCCCGCTTCACCGGCAGGGCCTTGCGCACGATTCATCAGCAAAGCATCGATCTTCGTTTCGATGGTGGGTCCGACGTCGACGATACGGTTAACCTGCTGCTGAAAGCGCGCGAAATAGTATTTCTCACTCACCCAATGCGATTTAAGACCGGCCTCGAAGTGCTCCGGATAGTCCTTGCTGCCGTTTGCCATCCAACAGGCCGCTTCGACGCATTTCGCCGTAATATAGTGATCCGGATTCTCTTCATAGTGACCCCATGGGTCATAGCAAACAACGGTATCCACTTTCAGGAGCCGGAAGAGAAAGATGAAACGCCCGGTCAGTTCCGCGGACGAGATCCCGTTCACGCGGTGATTGTTGTAATTCAGATTGAAGACTTTTTGGAAGCCGAAGACGCGAGAAACGTTGGCGGTATCGCGTTCGTTGGCCAGCACCGTTTCGCCGATTGTGCCGGGACCTGCCATGTCATCGTTGGTCACTCGAATGAGATAGCCGGTGAAGCCTTCCTTCAGCAATTTCGCCACTGTCCCGGCAGCAAAAATCGGAATATCGTCGGAGTGGGGCTGAATGGCGGCCAATACCTTTCCGGCGTGGGGCTTCCCTTCCACCGGGCGCTCGATAACGAGTTCCGGTTCCGGCGAGAACGCCACCGGTCTCGGCGCGGCGGTGAGTCCCGGCCCCAACATCGCGCCGCTCAGCGTCTGTTCCACAAATGTGCGCCGGTTCATCCTTTTTCCCTTCGAATGGTCACGGTGTGTAAATTTTCGATTTTTTCACGCGCCGTGTTTTGTGACGAGTAACTCCGGCGCGGAATCGCGCACCTTTTCGACAGCACGAACGAAGTCGGCGAGATCCTCTTCCTCCGCTAAAAGGATTTCATGTGAAATCCAGAAGCACTCGCGGCAGAACCGCTCCGCTTCCGGACAATTCAGGCGCTTGTGGGCGAATGAATGGAAAACCCGGTTCGCATAAATGGGATGCGGATACCTCGAAATGCCCGGAATTCCTTCCGCGCGAAGAGCTTCAACAAAGGCATCTGTCGAGACATCGCCAAGCGCGGCGGTGTTGAGCCGCATGATGTACAGATACAGTCCGTGACCGGTCACGCGGCTGTCTACAGCCGGCGGCACGACTACGCCCGATTTTGCGAGCGCACGGTTCAGGACTGCGAGGTTACGTGCCCGTTTTTCCATCTGTTCAGGGAGCCGTGCCAGCTGCGCCAGCAAAATAGCCGCCTGCCACCCGGTAAGCCGGTAATTCGTTCCGAGCGTGGCGTGCTCATACCATGCGCCGCCTTGCCGGCGCCCCTGATTGCAGAAGCTGCGCGCCCGGCCGGCAAGATCCGGGTCGCTGGTGATCAGGATGCCGCCTTCTCCCGCGGTCATGTTCTTGGATTGCTGAAAGCTAAAGGAACCGAAGTGTCCGAAGGTACCGACCTTGCGGCCGTTCCACGACGCGCCATGCGCATGCGCAGCATCTTCGATGAGGATGAGATTATGCGTACGGGCGATTTCCAGCAGCGCATCCATATCGGCAGGATGGCCGGCAAAATGGACCGGGATGATGGCGCGGGTTGCCGGCGTAATGGCTTCCGAGATTCTGCCCGGGTCGAGATTGTAAGCCGCCGGTTCAATGTCGACGAAAACCGGAACGGCGCCTACCCGGAGCACGGCAGTTGCAGTGGCGATAAACGTAATGGGCGGGACGATGACCTCGTCGCCGGGCCCGATGCCGGCAGCGATCAGCGCCGCCTCCAACGTCACAGTTCCGTTGCTCGCCGAGATCCCGAAGCGCGCTCCATGCCAGCCGGCAAAAGCTTGCTCAAATTCTGGAACCTTGGAACTATAGCCGCCCCAACTGCCGCTTTCGAGTACCTCGAGAACAGCGGCACGTTCGGTTTCGTCGAATACCGGCCAGGCGGCAAACGGTTTGCGTCGTACGGGAATGCCGCCGAGTAATGCGAGGGAAGACATGGACGGAGCCGCGGAGTATTACTCCACACGGTAGAAGCCCAGTCTACTACAGGCTCGAATGCTGCGGCAAGCGAACTTGATTGACGGCAAATAGTCGTTTGGAGTAATACACCTCCGCCGTCACCTGTAGCGAAATTATTTGTCAGACTTCTCTTTGTCCTGATTGGCGCAGACGCGAAATTATAGCCAGTGTTCACCAGCAAGAGTACGGATTCGCAAGTAGTGTCCTAAACTTGCGGTGAAGTTTAGGCAAGATACGGCCGAGAGGTGCGGCCAATTTGCCGCCGGAAGATAGAGGCAGTTTCTGGTCAGCGCTGGCTCAAGCCGCCGTCGACCGCCAAAATCTGCCCGGTAATGAAATCCGGAGCGGTCAGGAAGAAATGAACTGCTTCGGCGACGTCAACGCCGGTTCCCGATTTCTTCATGGGTGTGGCATCGATCATGCGCTGTACTTCGGGCGTGACGTCATCAAAGGCGATGACGCCGGGCGCCACTGAATTTACCGTAATCTGCGGTGCAAGAGCTTTCGCGAGCGCTTTGGTCAACATGATGACGCCGGCCTTCGACGCGCAATAGTGCACGTGCTCGGCCCAGGGCCGGATGCCGCCGAGCGAGCTGAGATTCACGATCCGTCCTGCGCCGAGCTCGCGCATCTGGCGCGCGGCTTCCTGGGAACAGAAGAAAGTTGCTTTCAGGTTGACGTCGTGGATGAAGTCCCAATCGTGTTCGGTGATCTCGAGAGCATCGAATCGCGTGAAGCGGGCAGCGTTGTTGACGAGGCAGTCGAGCAATCCGAAGCGCTCGCGTACGTCGCGAAACAGACGGCGTATATCAGGAACGGAGGCGAGATCAGCCTGAAAGAGCGGCGCGTTGCCGCATTCGCGCGCAAGCTGTTCCGCGGCCACACGTGAAGTGCTGTAGTGGATGGCAACCTCAAAGCCATGCCGCGCGAGGTGGAGGGCGATTGCGCGGCCGATACGCTTCGCTGCGCCGGTTACCAGGACGCGCTTAGGCCGGGAACTCACGTATCGCCTGAACGGTGGCTGCGATGTTGGCGGGAGTGAGCGCAGTAGAAACGAACAAAGCTTCAAACTGCGACGGCGGAAAATAAATACCGCGCGCGAGCAGGTGATGAAAGAAACGAGCGAAGGCGGCGGTATTCGAGCGCTTCGCTTCTTCATAATTGCGCACAGGCCCCGGCTGGAAAAAGAAGGTCAGCATGGAACCGGCGCGATTCACGCATGTGCCCTGCGGAGCCGCCGCGGCAAGCTGCGCAGAAGCATCCTCCAGCAGATCGTAAATCTCGGCGTGCTTTTCCAGATAGGTCAGCATGGCGATGCCAGCCGTAACTGCCAGCGGGTTGCCCGAAAGAGTTCCTGCCTGGTAAATCGGCCCGGCCGGCGCGATTTTGTTCATGATGTCCTTGCGCCCGCCATAAGCAGCCAGAGGCAAGCCGCCGCCGATGATCTTGCCCATCGTGGTCAGATCGGGAGCGATACCGAACAGCTGTTGAGCGCCGCCGCGGCTCACGCGAAAACCGGTCATCACCTCATCGAAGATGAGCAGCGCTCCATACTTCTCGGTGATGTGCCTGAGCCCCTCCAGAAATCCCGGCAAAGGCGGAACGCAGCCCATGTTCCCGGCGATGGGCTCGATGATGACGCACGCGATCCGATCGCCCTTTTCCTTGAAGACCATTTCCACGCGATCGAAATCATTAAACGGCAGCGCGATGGTCGTTTCCGAAAAGGCGCGGGGAACACCTGCGGTGTCGGGGAGACTAAGCGTTGCTACGCCGGATCCGGCTTTCACCAATAACGAATCGACGTGCCCGTGATAACAGCCTTCAAATTTAATGGTGAGATCGCGTCCGGTAAAGCCGCGCGCCAGGCGAATGGCGCTCATGCAGGCCTCGGTACCGGAGTTCACCAGGCGCACCATCTCGACCGAGGGTACAGCGTCGATGATGAGCTCGGCGAGCTCCACCTCTCTGCCGGTAGGCGCGCCAAAGCTTGTACCAAGTGCAAGAGCGGCGGCGAGTGCTTGCATCAGTTCCGGAGGACGATGCCCCAGAATGTGCGGGCCCCAGGAACCGATGTAGTCGAGATAGGCGTTACCGTCGATGTCGTAGAGGTAAGCTCCGTCCCCTCGCTCGATGAAGAGCGGTGTGCCGCCAACGCCGCGAAACGCCCGGACAGGCGAATTCACGCCGCCCGGAATCAGCTCTTTCGCCCGTGCAAACAGCAGCTCGGACTGCGTGGCAGCAGTGATCATATCCGCGTTTCGCCGAGAATCAGCTTGCGGAAAAGAAAACTCATCAGAATTTCATGCAGGGTGGTGTTCACATTGCGCAGCAGGCGGTTTTTCAATTCAAGATAGGGCTGTGTGCCGGCGAAGAGGTCCTGCATGATTTCGCAGAATTTCGGGCTGCGCTTCATGAACTCGATCATGCGCGTGGGGACCGCGCCGAAGAAAATCGCGCCGCAGAAGAGTCGCTTAGCGAGACCCGCGCCGTACGTCAAATCGAGCCCGAAATCGCGCGTAATGATCTGACGATATGCCTCAGCCGCGCGCTCCGGATCATGGTCGGCCAGCATGACCTGGCTGGCGAGATCGCCCGAGCGGACTGCGTAGTAAAGCCCTTCGCCAGTGACGGGATCAACCAAGCCGCCGGCATCGCCCACGGCAATCCATCCGTCTCCAGCCAGGCGATTGTTACGCCAGCCCCGGCTTTCGAGCGCCGGCAGCATGTGACCGTAGAACTTGGCTTCCTTGCGCGCGATGCCTTTTTCTTCCATGTAGGACTCGAGGCGAGAGCGCAGGCATTGCGCGGATTCGCTCTTTCCGCAAATGCCCACCGATAAATGGCCATTGCGCGGAAAGACCCAGATGTAGCCTTCGAGCTTTGGCAAAAACTGGATATCGATGTGACACTGCTCGCTTGGAACCCAGTAACCAAGCGCGTACATCGTGTCCTGGGCCGTGTATTGTGTGCCCACGTCGCGCAGGGGGTTGCGCGCACCGGTGGCGATAACACAATAGTCGGCGTCGAGCTTGCCTTTGCGCGTGCGGATGCGCCAACGGTTTGCGCTGCGCTCGAGCCCCAGTACGCGCTCTTGTACGACCTCCGCACCGGCAGCTTCCGCGCGCTTTAGCAGCATCCCGTTCAGATCCATGCGCGAATAGATCAGCAGCGGACGAGCCAGCGACATTTTATATGCGCCTGATTTGGGCGCAGCAATGAATGCGTCTGTCACACAGCGCTTGGGCGTGTCGTTTTCGATCAGATACGGATATTGCGAATAGGCCTTGTAAGTGATGCCGCCGCCGCACGGTTTTTCCCATGCGAGCTTCTCATCAATAATGAACGTCTTCAGCCCGGAGCGCGCCAGTCGTTCCGCCGTGGTCGCTCCTGCCGGGCCGCCGCCCAGTACTGCAACGGAGTTCATTGCGCCTCGCCCGTAACAGGTGGATGTCCGGCCGGAAGCTGTCCTGCCGCGCCATCTTTCTGTAACCCGTGGCCCTGCGAATCGGCAACGTTCACGACGACCCACTTTCCTTCGCGTTTCTCCAGCGTGTATTTCATGGTCATGCCATCCTTGAGCGAGGGATCGTTCTTGGGGTGAAACGCGACAGTCGCATACGCCAGATTTTTATCGAACGTAACCGAGGTCGTGGCGACATCAAGACTCTTCAAATCCAGTCCAGAGCTGCGCTGCAGCCGCTCCAGTATTGCCGCTTGTACTTTGTCGCGAGTCTCGAGCCTGTCGCCGCAACCGGCAAGTACTAACATGGCAAGAAACAGAGCTGCCGGCAGTCGTAACACGACTCGATTATAGCTAGCGAGACTCAGATTGCTTGCGGCAGCAGTTAGAGGATTCACTGCATACAGAAGAAAAAGAGCGCACCGGCCGGCCGCGCCAGACATTCGGCGCATTGTTCCAGAGCAGCCGTGAATTCAAGTATCTGGATGCGCTTATCGCTTTATTCGTGACGATTCTGCTTGTTTCGAATATTATTGCGCCGAAGTTTTTTGCGATCGGCTCCCTGCGTATCAGCGCCGCGCAGATGTTCTTTCCGATCACTTACATCTTTGGAGACGTGTTCACCGAAGTTTACGGCTACAATGCTTCCCGGCGCGCGATCTGGTACGGCTTTTTCGCCGCGTTTATTCTGGTAGCACTCACCTATGTCGCGGTCATTATTCCGCCTGCGCCGGAATTTAAGGATCAGCAGGCATTCGAGACGATTTTCCGACCCGTCGGCCGCTTTGTTTTCGCCAGTTTGCTCGCTTACTGGTGCGGTGAATTCGCCAATTCGTTTACACTCGCCAAGTTAAAGCTGGTGACGAAGGGGCGCTTTCTATGGACGCGCACAATCGGCTCGACCGTCGTGGGACAAGCAGTGGATTCGACTGTAGTCATGTTCGCGGCGTTTTACGGGACGCGTTCAACCGGCATTATCTGGCAGCTCATCCTCTCCGGTTATCTGAGTAAAGTCGTGTATGAAACGGTGATGACACCCATTACCTATGCGGTGGTGAACTTTCTGAAGCGAGCCGAAGGCGTCGACACCTTCGATTACGACACGAACTTCAATCCGTTCGCGGCAAGCGAGAGCCAGGAGAATAGGCCGCAGGAGCGTTCATGCTGACTAGGATCGACCGGATTTTTGGTGTGCTGCTTCTGATAGGAGCCGCCGGGCATGTGGCAGGTACCCTGCTGCTGCTTCCTGCAATGAGCGGGATCTGGGTATGGTCGCTCGGCGCGGCAATCGCAGCAGCGCTGCTAGGCGTACTGAACATCGTGCGAGCAGGGCGACCCAATGACAAAACGATCGCGGTGATTGCTACGATCGGTACCGCGATCTGGGCGCTGCTCGCGTTGACGTTCGGGGCGAGTATTCACAACTTACTCGACCCGAGAGCGCTGTTTCATTTTGTCGTTTCGGCGGTATTAGTCGCCTTCGGTTTTTTGACGATTCGCAATTCCGCCCGCTACTAAACCCACCAGGCGGCGGTCGGCTGCTCCCGAATCACAATTTGATTCAGGAACTCGGCGGCCTTAGTCAAACCTTCGTCGGGCGACATCAGGCTGTCTTCATGCTCGATCGAGAGCACGCCGTCGTAGCCGTACATACGCAGCGTTGAAATGAACTCTTTCCACCAGCCGTAGGGATGACCGTAGCCGCAGGAGCGGAAGATCCAGGCGCGATTACGCTCGTCGGTGTATTTCTTCGTGTCGAGCACACCCGTCTTCGGGAGATTCCAGTCGTAAATCTGAGTGTCTTTGGCGTGGACGTGGAAGATGGCATCGCCCAGCACGCGAACTGCTTTGATGGGATCGATGTTCTGCCAGAACATGTGGCTCGGATCGTAGTTGCAGCCGACGTTATCGCCGGCGATCGAGCGCAGCTTCAACATCGTTTCCGGGCTGTAGACGACGAACCCTGGATGCATTTCGATGGCAATGTTGACGCCGTGATCGCGGGCGAATTTGGCGTGCTTGGTCCAAAACGGCGCCACTTTCTTTTCCCACTGCCAGTCGAGCATGTCCAGATATTCCGGCGGCCAGGGACACGTGACCCAGTTGGGATATTTGGCGCCCTCGCGGTCCCCGGGACACCCGGAAAAATCGATCATGGTTTTCACGCCGAGTTTCTCTGCAAGCTCGATCGTGCGTTTGCTCGTGTCGGCGTAGCCCTTAGCTATGGCAGGATCGGGGTGCAGCGGATTACCGTGAGCGCTCAGCGCACTGATGGAGAAGCCCTGATCGTCGAGTTTCTTTTTAAACTCTTTGAGCTCCTTTGCGTTCTTGAGCATCGAAAGCTTGCAATGCGGGTCGCCCGGATAGTTGCCCGTGCCAAGCTCCACGGTCGTGATGTTCAGGCTCTTGAGTTTTTCAAGAACTTTTTCCAGCGGAAATTGCGTGAGTAGTGCAGTGAAACATCCAACTCTCATCAGCGAAAGCGTATCACAGCAAGGAAGGCCGCTCGCATCGGAAGAGTAACCAGAGTACCGCGATCAACCAGCCGAGGGCGGCTTTGTACTCCTGGTTGCGGCGGTAGAGCGGCCAGGAGAAACGCTTGCGCAAGGCTGTGTATCTCTGGCCGGGGATAAAACGGCTCACGCGCGCAGCATAGACCGAGTATTCCGGAAAGATTTCGCGCAAGTGCTGTTCTTCCAGTTCGACAGCAGGCAAATAGACGAGCAGAAAAACGGCCGCGAACAGCAGTGCCAGCCACGGGTTACGCGCAGCAACGAGCAAGCCGAAGGCGGTGAGCAGAGTTCCTGCGTAGAGCGGGTTGCGAATGTAGGCGTACGGGCCGGCGGCAGCCAGTTCCCGATCCTTTGCCAGGTGTCCGGCAGCCCAGGCTCGCAGCAGCAATCCGAGAACGGAAAGCGGTAATCCGATGGCGAGCGACTGCGCGGAGGGATGCGCAAAGCAGGCGAACGCAATGAGCAGAATAAAGCCGCCCGCCACACGCAGGCGCTGCACGAAATCGGCATAAGGCTTCGGGAAAAAAGAGCTCACTGCGAGCCGGCCGGCGCAGCCAATACTTCACGAGCACGCGTCATTGAGCGGAGCAGCGCCTCTGCCACTTCGGGAACCGAAATGCCGGACATGCTGGCATGAGTCGCTTGTCCGCGCTTGTAGGTGGTCTCTACGCCGGTTTGCCGCAACACGATCATCGGACTATCGAAAGGCCCGGTTTGCGCGGGGTCGGTGGGTCCGAAGAGTGCAACGCCCGGCTTTTTAAGCGCGGCCGCCAGATGCAGCGGACCGCTATCGACTCCTACTACAGCAGCGGCGCGCCGGGTCGCATCGATTAACCCGGCAAGCGAGGAACTGTGCACGGTCAAATCTTTGTACGGAT
Organism: Bryobacteraceae bacterium; assembly: GCA_036557945.1. GTDB lineage: Bacteria > Acidobacteriota > Terriglobia > Bryobacterales > Bryobacteraceae > Bog-105. Next base: position 21,023 of record DATBGM010000096.1, read on the forward strand.
GCAGCTCGCCGGCACGCTCGGGCGGCACGTTCGCGACTAACGGCAATCCTTCGCGCGCGAGCCGGTTCGCCAGTTCGCCGTATCGTTCGAGCGGCCATTGTTTACTGCCCCAACCGGCAAACGGGCTGGTGAGTACGAACGGACCATGAGGCAAATCAACTTCCGGCGAGCCCAGGGGAATCCAACTTTCCTGCCAGAGCTCGCGTGCGCCCGCTGCCGCTGCCAGTTGCAGATTGCGCTCGATGCGATGCGGCCCGGTAACGCGAATGCGATCGGTGTAGAGCAGGGCCGCGAGCGGCTCGCGCGCGACGGAACGATCGAAGCCGAACAAGCGCGCAGGACGAGCCAGGCGCGCCGCGATAGCCGATTGAAGAAGTCCCTGAAAATCGAGAGCAACGGCCGGTCGGAGCGCTTTCAGCTCACCACGGACGCGGCGGAGAGAGGCGGATTCACTCCGGTCGAACGATATCAGGTCATCTATATAAGGATTCCCGGCAACGAGCGGCGCCCATTTGCGGCTGATGAGCCACGCGATCTTCTTTTCGGGAAAGCTTTTCTTCAAGCTTGCAACGGCCGGAAGCGTGTGCAGCACGTCGCCCATCGCTCCGAGGCGTATGACGAGCAAGACATCTTTCATGGGCGCGATCCCGAGACGGCCGCGACGGTCCGCTGGCGCGCGAGCACGAATTCCACGAATTCGATTGAGCGCTTCTGCTCGGCGCCCGAATCGTAATCAATAGGCAGACCAGGCTGGGCGATCTCGTTCGGATTGGCAATTACAACGGCATCTACTTCGCGCAGGCCCGCGACCAGTGCTGCGCGCGCCTCCGCCGGTAAGAGCGTATCGGCGGCTGGGAGAACGACTGCAAGGAGCTTGCGATCCGGCTGCGAAATTGCGGCAATGCGTTGTGCCTGCACAAGCGTGAGCGGATCGAAGCGTCCGGCGACTGCCACCCATTTCCCGTTTTTAGCGAACCGCATTACCGAATCTACAGTAGCAATCTTTTCGCGCGTATCCATAATTTTCAGCGTTTGAGAGCGATCAGTTCGTGGGCCGCTTCGACGACTTGTTGGGCAGTGACCCGCTTCATACAGCGATGATCGATCGGGCACTCGCGCAGGAGACACGGGCTGCATTCAACCGGTTCGCGCACTACGCGGCTCGCTTCGCCCGTAGGACCGGTGGCTTCGTTGTCGGTCGCGCCGAACACGGCAACGGTGGGGACACCGAGCGCGGACGCGATATGCATCGGTCCCGAGTCGTTGGTGAGAAAGAGCTCGCAGGCTGCGGCGAGTTCGGTAAATTCGGCGATGCTGGTTGCGCCGGAAAAATCGAGGCATGCGAGACCGGCTCTGGCGATTGCTTCGCGAACTCTTTCGCACACGCCACGCTCGTTAGGCGCGCCGAAAACGGCTACCGTTGCCTCGCGCTCGCCGGCAAGCCCAATGGCAGCTTCGGCAAAGCGCTCAGGCAGCCAGCGCTTGGCTCCGCCGTAAGCGGCTCCCGGGCTGATACCGATCACTGCGCCGGCCACTCCGGCAGCCGCGAAACGCGCTCTTCCCTGCTCCGCTGCCAAGCGCGCGCCGGAAAAACGAATCGGCGAGTTCGTTTGGTAATTTGCGATCACGCCGGCCCGTCTCAGCAGTTCCAGATAATAAAAACGTTGATGCCGGGGGGTTTCACCCGGTTTCGGACGCTCCATCGCATGCGTAAGCAGGGCGCTGCGCCCGTCGCGGGCATAACCGATTCGTACCGGAATACGAGCGGCCCAGGCAAGCGCCGCCACTTCCAGCGAATTGGGGAAAAGAATGGCGCAATCAAATTGCCGATGGCGCAACTCGCGGGCGAAATCGAATTTGGCGCGCAACCCGCGCCAGCCGCGCGGCAGATCGTACGGCAGCAACTCGTCGCAGAACGGCTCGCGCGCATACAGACCGGCCACCCAGGGCCGCGCCAGAATGGAAATTCGGGCTTGTGGGAACTCTTGGCGCAACGCCTGTAGCGCGGGCACGGCCATCACCGCATCGCCTACCCAGTTGGTTGCGCGCACGAATATATTGCGAAACTCCATTCGTCTTCGAGGAACTATGACTCTAGAATTCTAGAATAAAGTTTGGATGGGGAAGTTCTACAGCCGCCCGGAACTGATGGCGCAGCGGCAAATCTGGAAGGGCGAAGATAAAAAAGTCGTTTTCACGAACGGTTGTTATGACATTCTGCATCCGGGCCATATCCGGCTGCTCGAGCGCGCCCGCTCGCTGGGCGATGTTCTGATTCTCGCGCTGAACACGGATGCCAGCGTCCAGAAACTGAAGGGTCCGCAGCGTCCGTTCTTCGACGAGAATACGCGCGCCGCGCTCGCCTTGCACCTGGAAGCGGTGGATGCGGTGACATTGTTCGATGAAGACACCCCGCGCGAGCTGATTGCCGCACTGCTGCCGGACGTGCTGGTAAAGGGCGCCGATTGGGCCCACTTCATCGCCGGACGAGAAGAAGTGGAGGCCGCGGGCGGTCAAGTTCATGCGCTGCCTCTCGAGCCCGGCTACTCCACGACCGATATCGCCGAGAAGATTCTTGCGGCGAATGTGCCGTGACTCATCCTGCGATTCGAGAACTGTTTCAATCCGCCGCGCGCCAGCCGGATTTCCAAGCACTGCTTAGGGAATTGATCCGAGGCGAGCGCGGCCCGTTCTCCCTTTCCGGGCTGGTCACAACGGCAAAAGCGCTCTACCTCGTTCTGCTTTATCAGGCGACCGAGAAGCCGCTCATTCTCCTGGTCGATGGAAACAAGCAAGCTGAAACGTTGCTGGAAGGAATCGAAGTATTTTTCGACATCTTCTTTGCCGGCCGCGATCTTCCGCCGCCGCAGATGATTCCGGCGCTGGACGTGCTGCCGCATCAACGCCTTTCCCCGCACAACGAAATTGTCGAGAAGCGAGCGATCGGACTTTGGCGCGTATCCACGCAAAAAGTTCCCATAACGGTGGCGCCGCTGGCTTCGGCGCTGCTCCGGACCGAAACGGCCAGTTTTTACCGTCAGCTTGCGCTCACACTGCGCACCGGCGAAGAGACGGCGCTGGAAGATGTGACACAGCACCTGGCAAGCATCGGTTATACGCGCCGCGAACCCGTGGAAATGGTGGGCGAGTATTCGGTGCGCGGCGGCATTCTCGACGTATTTCCGGCGGAAGCGACTCGTCCGGTACGGTTCGAATTTTTCGGCGACGAGATTGAATCGATCCGGCAGTTCGATGTCGAATCCCAACGCTCGGTACTGAAAGTTCATACGGCCACTCTGCTGCCGCTAGCCGAGTATCCGCAGTCGCCCGCGCTGCTGCGCGAGCTTGCGGATCGAGCCGGCGAACTGGAAATCGATCTGGCGAATCCAGGCGAAATTTTTCCCGGATGGGAGTTTCTCGTCCCGCTCGTGCGGCCGCGCTCGAGCAATATCTTTTCTCTTGCGCCTGAAGCGATCGTCGTCATCGATGAGCCGGGGGCGGTGGAATCGGCTGCCGATCGGCTCTGGCAGCGACTGGAGCACCCCGACCGTCCCGCGCCGATCGAGCCTACGAAGAACTTCGAAAGCATGGACGAACTGCGTGCCTCGATTGCAGGGCGCGTTCAGATTCGCTGGGAAGAGCTGGCGATTTTGGCCGATGAGCGCCGCGCGGAAGAACACGGCTTTCATATCGCCACGCGGCCGTCGCTCAGTTTCAAAGGAAACATGCCGCTGGCTGTAGCCGAAGCGCAAAACCTGGTGCGCTCCGGTAATCGAGTCGCATTTTTTGCCGGCGCGACCGGGGAGCTTGAACGCCTGGCTGACGTGCTGCAGGAATATTCGGTTCCCTATCAGATCGGCATCGAGTCGGTAACGGGTGCGCGCCCGTCGCTTGCCGAGCGCGCCTATCATGCGGGAAGCGCGGCAGGCACCTATCTGATCAAAGGCGCGATCCGGCGCGGAGCCGTGCTGCTCGATTCCGAGCTGGCAATCCTCGGTTCGGAAGATCTCTTCGAAACATCCGACTTGATTGCGCGCCAGCCGACGAAATCGCAGCTTGCCGCGTTCGCAGCCGATATTGCCGATCTGAAGCCCGGCGATTTCGTCGTGCATGCGACGCACGGAGTCGGACAGTTTGTCGGCATTCGCGAGATCGCGCAAGCCGATGGTACGGGCGAGTTCATGCTGCTGGAATACGCCAACGAATCGAAGCTATATGTGCCGCTGACGCGGCTCGACCTGATTCAGAAATATCGCGGAGCGGGCGAGGCAAAGCCGCATCTGGACAGGCTGGGCGGCGTCAGCTGGGAGAAGACGAAATCGCGCGTCAAAGCGAAAATGCGCGACATGGCCGATGAGCTGTTGAAGCTTTACGCCCAGCGGCGCATGGCAAAAGGCTTCGCCTTTTCAGCGGACAGCAACTGGCAGCGCGAATTCGAAGATGCATTCGAATATGCGCCGACTAAAGACCAAATCAACGCCGGCGATCAGATTAGGGCCGATATGGAAGCGACGCAGCCGATGGACCGCCTGCTTTGCGGGGATGTCGGGTTCGGCAAAACAGAAGTGGCCATGCGCGCGGCGTTCAAAGCGTTAGGAGATGGCAAGCAGGTTGCGGTGCTTGCGCCGACCACGGTGCTCTCCTTTCAGCACTACGAGACGTTCAAGCGGCGGTTCGCTTCTTTTCCGGTTCGTGTTGAGCTCGTCAGCCGGTTTCGTTCGGCAAAAGAGGCTAAGGCGGTGCTCGAAGATCTTGCTGCGGGCAAAGTCGATGTATTGATCGGTACGCACCGGTTGTTGTCAAAGGACGTTGTGTTTGCCGATTTAGGCCTGCTGATTGTGGACGAAGAGCAGCGCTTCGGCGTCCGTCACAAAGAGCGGCTGAAGCAATTGAAACACAACGTCGATGTGTTAACGATGAGCGCGACGCCCATTCCGCGCACGCTGCATATGTCACTGCTGGGGCTGCGCGACATGTCGGTGATCGAGACGCCGCCTAAAGACCGTCTGTCGATCAACACCGTAGTCGCGCATTTTCATCCCGACCTGATCAAAACTGCCATCGAGCAGGAGCTGGGGCGGCAGGGGCAGGTTTACTTCGTGCACAACCGCGTTGACACAATCTTCATGCGCGCAGCCTTCATTCAGGAGCTCGTTCCGCAGGCACGTATCGGAGTCGGGCACGGGCAGATGGGCGAAGCGGAGCTGGAGAGAGTCCTGCTCGGCTTCATGCGGCACGAGTACGACGTGTTTGTTTCCACGACGATTGTCGAAAACGGATTGGATATTCCGCTGGCGAACACGATCATCATCGAGAACGCCGAGCGCTACGGCTTGAGCGAGCTCTACCAACTGCGCGGGCGCGTGGGGCGATCGAACCGGCGCGCTTATGCATATCTGCTTGTGCCGGCCGATACACAACTCAGTGAAGTCGCGCGAAAGCGGCTGGCGGCACTGAAGGAATTCAGCGATCTCGGCGCAGGTTTCAAGATTGCCGCTCTCGATCTCGAACTGCGCGGCGCCGGCAACCTGCTCGGCGGCGAACAGCACGGGCATATCGAAGCAGTCGGTTACGACACGTACATCCGGCTACTGGAAGAGAGCGTACGTGAGCTGAAAGGCGAAGAGATTCCGCTGGAGATCCATGCCACGCTCAATCTCGGACTCGAAATTCGCATTCCACCCTCCTATATTGCGGACGAAGCGCAGCGGCTACGCTCTTACAAACGCATCGCCGATATACAGGAAGAAGAGCGCGGCACGCGCATTTTGGAGGAACTGGCCGATCGCTACGGGCCGCCGCCAGAGGAGCTGAGGACGCTGGTGCGTTTCTCGCTGCTGAAGAGTCTGGCGGAACGCGCCGGAGTGGAATCGATCGAGCGGCGGCAGGGTTTCGTAAACATCAAGTTTCACCAGCAATCGAAAATCGACCCGTACAAATTGATGGCCCTGGTGCGGCAGACAGCCGGCGCGCAGTTCACTCCGGCGGGGGTTCTGAAATTACCGCTCGGACACACCGCGCAACCGGAAGCGCTGCTGGAGCAGTTGAGAAAGACATTATTAGAACTGACGGCGGATGTGGCCGCGGCGGTCAGGTAGAAGAAGCCCTCAAGCATCGCCAGTTGTTGCCATAATGAAAGAAAATCGTATGAAAACTTTGTTCTTCGCTGGCCTGGTCTTCGGCTCGTTGGCTTTTGCGGCCGATAACCAGAAGGTGATCGTCGACCAGATCGTAGCCAAAGTGAACGGTGACATTGTGAGCCAGGATGAGATCGAACGCGGGCAGAAAGAGCTGGCGGCGCAGCTCAAAGCGCAGGGCGCCTCCGGCCCGCAGTACATGCAGGAGCTGCAGAATCGAGAGAAGGACATTCTGTCTCATCGCATCGACGAGCTTTTACTGACCCAGCGGGGCAAGGAGCTTAACATCAACGTCGATGCCGATTTCAGTAAGTACATGGCAAATCTGCAGCGCTCCGCCGGAATCGCCGATACGGACAAGTTTCATCAATACGTCCAGCAGCAATCAGGCATGAGCTTCGAAGACTTTCAGGCGGAAGCGAAGAACAACATGCTGACGCGCGACGTCATCGGCCAGGAAGTCGGCCGGCACATCACCATCACCGATAAAGAGATCCAGGATTATTACAATGCGCATCAGAAGGACTTCATTCGCGAAGAAAAGGTCTACCTGAGCGAGATTCTGATCTCGACACAAGGCAAAGACGGTCCGGGTGTTACCACCGCAGAAAAAAAGGCCAAGCAGGTTGCGGCTCAAGCCTCGCGCGGCGAGCGCTTCACTGACCTGGCGCGCGACAACTCGGATGCGGCAACGGCGAAGGATGGCGGCGTGCTCGGCAGCTATAAAAAAGGCGAGTTGAGCGCCGAAGTGGAAGCGGCCGTTTGGGACAAGCCGAGAGGTTATGTCACGCAACCGATCAAGCTGCCGACGGGATTCGATATTTTTCGCGTGGACAATCACACCCAGGCCGGTTTGGCACCGCTTGCCGACGTAAGGCCCGAAATCGAAAATCAGCTCTATGGCCCGAAGATGGAGCCGAAAGTGCGCGAGTACCTGACCGAGCTTCGACGCCAGGCGTTCCTGCAGATTAAGCCGGGATTTGTGGATACGGGCGCCGCGCCGGGCAAGGACACACGCTGGGTGGAAGTTGCGCAGCTCAAGCCGGAAACGGTGACGAAGGCCGAAGTGGAAGAAAAAACACGCCACAAGCGCTTGCTCGGCGTCATTCCTATCCCAGGCACCGAAACTACCGTCACCGGAAAGAGCAGTTCACGCTGAAGCAAATATGAAATCGGCATTTGTCGACACGCTCGTGGCAAACGAGACGGTGACGACCCAGTTCCTCGTCCTTTCCAAAGAGATTCGCCAGAAGAAAACGGGTGAGCCGTATTTGACGCTGCACCTGGCCGACCGCACGGGCGAGATCGAGGCGAAGATGTGGGACAACGTCGCCGAAGTGATGCATACCTTCGAGCGCGACCATTTCGTCAAGGTCAAGGGACTGGCGCAGATCTATAACAACCGTTCGCAATTCACGATCCATAAACTGCGCAAGCTCGAGGACCATGAAGTCGAGTTTTCGGATTTCTTTCCTTGCTCGGAGCGGGATCCGGAGCAGATGTTTCTCGAGCTGGAGGGAATTATCCGGAGCCTGACCAATCCGCACTTGCGCGGTCTGCTCGAATCGATTTTTTCGGATACGAATATCTGCCGGCTCTACAAGATCGCGCCAGCGGCGAAAAGCATTCATCATGCCTGCCGCAGCGGGCTGATCGAGCATGTGCTTTCGCTTTGCGAGCTCGGCAAACTGACAGCGATCCATTATCCGGAAGTCGATCCGGATCTCCTGCTTGCAGGCATCATTCTGCATGACATCGGAAAGATCGAAGAACTCTCCTATGCGCGCAGTTTCGGATACAGCTCGGACGGGCAGCTCTTAGGTCACATTATCCTCGGGCTGCGGCTGCTTGCCTCGAAATTCGATCAGCTTCCCGATTTTCCGCATAGACTGCGCATTCTGGTCGAGCACATGATCCTTAGCCATCATGGTGAGCTCGAGTTTGGCTCACCGAAGACGCCGATGTTTGCCGAAGCGATGCTGTTGCATCATCTCGACAATCTCGATTCGAAGATGAATGCCATGCGCAGCGCGCTGAAGCGCGACCGCCATGCGGAAGGAGATTTCACCGGCTGGGTGACTTCACTGGAGCGGGTGCTGCTGCGTAAGGAACGTTATTTGAGCGAAAAGGCGGAAGCGATGCCTGCTCCGCGAGATCCACTGCAACCGCCGGCAACGCAGCCCGCGGGGCCGCAGCCGGCAGCAGCGCCGCCCCCGAAACCGGAGCCAAAAGTGGAGTACAGGCCCGAGCCGCCGCGCTCGCCAGCCAACACGCTCTTTGGAGAAAAGCTTCAGGCGGTGCTCGAGGGGCGTAAGTAGGAACGAATGCTACCATGATGGGTTGTCAGGCTCCGGGCTTCGTGCAATGGGCGGCCGCAAACCCCGCCAGGTCCGGAAGGAAGCAACGGTAGCGGTTTAGCTTGTGTGCCGCGGATCACCCGGGGTCTGACAAACGCCCTCCGCATGAGCCCGCGGTTCTCAGCGAGGCGAAGATTCAAGCCACCGGGTTCGATCGATTCCCATGTACCAGGTCATCGCGCGAAAGTATCGTCCGCAGAATTTTTCCGAGCTCATCGGCCAGGAACACGTTCAGCGAACACTCGCCAATGCGATCGAAACGGGCCGGCTCGCGCATGGCTACATTTTTTCGGGCCAGCGCGGCACAGGAAAAACGACCGTGGCGCGTATTCTCGCGCGCTGTCTGAACTGCGTCAACGGGCCGACTCCAAATCCATGCGGCGTGTGCGCAAGCTGCCTAGAAATCAGCGCCGGTAATGCGGTGGATGTCATTGAGATCGATGCGGCTTCCAATCGCGGCATTAATGAAATGCGGGAAATTCGCGAGAATGTCCGGTACCGCCCGGCCCGCGATCGCTACAAGATTTTTATCATCGACGAAGCGCACCAGATCACCAAGGAAGCGTTCAACGCGCTGCTGAAGACGCTGGAGGAGCCGCCGGAATGGGTCGTTTTCATTCTATGCACGACCGAGGCGCATGAAATTCCAAATACCATCGCCTCGCGCTGCCAGCACTTTACATTTCGTTCGGTAGATTTTGCCGAAATCGTCGAACGAATGAAGTACATTGCGGCGCAGGAAGGAATCCAGGCGGACGAAGATGTGCTTGCCACTGTCGCGCAGGCGGGTGAAGGCAGCGTACGCGACTCGCTTTCGGCTCTCGACCAGGCGATTGCCTGCTGCGGCACCGTTCTCGAGAGCGCACAGGTCCGGGCGCTGCTCGGTGTTTTCGGATTCGAGTCTCTCGATGCTGTCGCGAAAGCGATAAATGATCAAAACGGCGGCCGGATGCTCGACATTGTGGAAGATCTGGAGCGCAACGGACAAAGCCTGCAGCACTTTTCAAGAGAGCTGGCCCGCTACTGGCGCAATCTGCTGGTAGCAAAAATATCCGGCAAGCCGACCCGGTTGATTGCCGCTTCCGAACACGATCAGAAAGCGTTTCTCGATACCGCAAGCCTGTTCAGCGAAGAAGATCTGACGCGTTATCTCAATCTGTCGCTCGAATTGCACAAAGCCCTGCAGACCTCGCTGCAGCCGCGCGTGCATCTCGAGCTCGGCCTGATCAAGCTCGTTCAGGCCGGCAAATTGCAATCCATCGAAGAGGCGATAGCCGGCCTAAACTTGTCAGCTCCGGCCGTGGCCAAGCCTGTCACTGTCAAAGCGTCCGCGCATGTGGAGCCGCTGATCGCGCCTGCGCCCGTCAAGGCGGCAGCGGGGGCGGCGGCTGCCGATTTCAAAAGCGCTCTTTACCAGGCGCTGCAAAAAGCCGGACTTACGTTCACCTCTGACGCAATCCAGCAATCGGAAGTTGTGCTCGAGAACTCGGAGCTTCTGATCCGCGCGCCGAAGATGCTGCTGCTGTCGCTCAAAGAGCCGAAGCTGCAAACGATCGCTTCGGAGCTTGCAGGGAAACGACTGCATATTCGCACGGAAGTATCGACGCAGCCGGCCGCGCCGCCTGCACCACTGCAGGAATCAAAGGCAAACGAGAACTCGGAATTGCGCGAGCGCGCACTTTCGCATCCCGGCGTGAAGCGGTTTCAGGAGCTCTTTCCCGACGCGCAGGTGCGCGCCGTGCGAAATTTGAATGAGTAGCCGCGAAGGAAACAACTTTATGAAGATGCCCGGCAATATGCAATCCATGATGAAACAAGCGCAGCAAATGCAGCAGAAGATGCAGGAGCAGATTGCTGCCATACGTGTGGAGGGTTCGGCGGGTGGCGGCATGGTGACGGTCAAAATGGACGGTCAGAAGAGCGTGCTCGGCGTGAAGATCGATCCGGAGGTGTCGGGCGATCTGGAGATGCTGCAGGACATGGTGCTGGCAGCCGTCAACGACGCCGGACGCAAGGTGGATGAGGAAGCGCAGTCAAAGATGGGCGGCATGCTTGGCGGGCTTGGTCTGCCGCCCGGGTTGTTTTGATGCATGTCGGAATTCGCCGAGCCGTTAGCCCGTCTCATTCAAGAGTGCAAGCGCCTGCCCGGCATCGGGCAGAAATCGGCGCAGCGCATTGCCTTTCACCTGTTGCGCACTCCACGCGAGGATGCGGCCAATCTGGCTCAGGCAATTCTCGATATTAAAGACAAGCTTGGCATCTGTGAGCAGTGCAATAACATCAGCGATGACGAGTTCTGCCTGTATTGCCGCGATCCGCACCGTGAGCATTCGCAGATCTGCGTGGTCGAAGAAGCGCACAATATCCTTCCTATCGAAACGACGCACACCTTTCGCGGGCTCTATCACGTTCTGCAGGGCGCGATCTCGCCGCTGCGCGGAATCGGACCTGAGCAGCTTCGCATAAAAAGCCTGGTAGACCGTCTGCACAACGGAACGGTACAAGAAATTATTCTGGCGACCAATCCGACAGTCGAAGGCGAAGCAACGGCCGTCTATCTTTCGCGCCTGCTCAAACCGCTCGGCCCGCGCGTGACGCGCATTGCGATGGGGATTCCGGTGGGCAGCGATCTCGAATTTGCCGATGAAGTGACGATGTCGCGCTCGCTCGAAAACCGGCGCGAGATGTAAGTATGCATCCGGATCTGGAAGATTTTCTCGAAGAGGCGTTCGGCGGCGTTCAGCCAACCGCGAGCGCAATCGGGCGCGTCGTGGTGGAGCCGGATTACGATGCTGCGCCCGACGAGCGCGATCGGGATAGACTTGCGCGTGAACTGAACGAATGTCTGCATGCGCAGCCGGCCCCGACTGAAATACCCGGCAGCGGTACGGAGCTTCCAATCGACTCAAAATACGCCGTCCTGAAAAAGTATTTGCGAAAGATTTCGCTCTATCCGGAGCCGGTGGAAGGAAGCTGGGTCGAAGTTTCGCCGCCCGGCAATTGGATTTAGCTCGTTACACTGAAATCAGTGCTGGTACAAATTTCTCAACCGAGCGAACGCCCGCCATGGTTGCGTGCGCCTGCACCGGTGGGCGCCCACTATCGCGAGCTGAAGGATCTGGTCACGCGTCTCAACCTTCACACGGTATGCGAAAGCGCCGCCTGTCCGAACGTCGGCGAGTGCTGGAACCGGCGCACGGCGACGTTCATGATTTTGGGCAATGTCTGCACGCGCCGCTGCGGCTTTTGTGCCGTGCAAAAAGGCGCGCCGCTCGCGGTCGACTACGATGAACCCCGGCGTGTCGCCGAAGCCTGTGCGGCGCTCGGCCTGCGTTATGCCGTAATTACCAGCGTGAACCGCGACGATCGCAAAGATGGCGGCGCCGAGCTATTTGCTTTAACAATCGATGCCATCCGCGCAGAGATTCCGGGCTGCAAAGTGGAAGTGCTCATACCGGATTTTCAAGGGTCCCACGAGGCTGTCGATATCGTGATGAACGCGCATCCCGATGTACTCAACCACAACACCGAAACCGTGCCGCGGTTATATAAGCAGGTCCGCCTGGGCGCGCGCTATGCTCGCTCGCTCGATGTGCTGCGCTACGCCAAGCAGATTCGCCCCCATATCCCGACGAAGTCCGGATTGATGCTGGGACTCGGTGAAACCGAGCCCGAAGTACTCGCGGCGATGCGCGATCTGCGCGATCACCACGTTGACATTCTCACGCTTGGCCAATACTTGCGGCCTTCTCCGAAGCACTTGCCGATTCTCAAATACCTTTCGCCGGCTGAGTTCGCTGCCTACCGTCAGGCAGGTCGCGAAATGGGCTTTGCACATGTGGAAGCCGGGCCGCTGGTACGCAGTTCGTATCACGCTGACAGCGGCGAAGAAAGTGCCGCGTTGTCGCTGGTGCGCAATTAATTGCCGACAGCGTGGTACTAGGCTTACGTTCGGATGAGTACCGGAACCTAGTTTCGCAGTAGGAAAAACTACTGAGCCGCAGGTATACTCCCCCCGTACCGGCGATTTCGCCTCGACGGGACTCCGCCGGTAGGAGGGACAATGCATCGCTATTTTATGCGATCGACCCTATTGGCATTGGGGATCGCCAGCCTCGCTCCTTTAACTATTCATGCTGCAAGCATGATACCGGCCGCACTTGTCAACTTTGATTTGACGGGGCTGCCGGGAACAGCCACTATCGATATCAGCAATCAAACCGGCCCGAACTCGACCCCGGCGCCGGATCCTACTTTCCCCGTCACGACAAGCGTTTCGCTGACAAATCTTAGCCTGACTCTGTTCTTCTCCGGCGGTTCGACGCAGACGTTCGGTTCGAGCTATTTCACGCTGGCGCCGGACGGCCTCTCGCTCGATGGCAACGCAGTCTCGATCTCGACGCCGGTCACAAAAATCACCCTTACCGGCAACTTTTCTCCGACAGGGTGGGCTCTCAATGACGGGATCAGCGTTACCGTCGGATCGTCGTTTTCGGCCTCGATTACCAATTCTTCCGGCACCCTCATCGACGGCGATTTTGCGGTCATCTCCGGCTCGACCGGCATTACACCAACCGTACCGGAGCCATCTACGTGGCTCCTGTTAGTGGCCGGTTTCGCCGGGTTGCTGCTGTGGCGTTTTCGCCTGCCCAGAAAGGGCATGATGGTGCTGGGACTCCTGATCGTAGCGGCCTTGGCTGCTGCGCCGGCCGCAAACGCAGCCGTCAAGCTGAACGTCTGGACGACACCGACCAGCGGCATCGCAGGCACGAGCTTGATCTGGGTAACCGGATCTGGTTTTCCCAGCGGCACAATCGCCCCATCGGGCATAACCCTTGATATGCGCACAAGCTGCGCTTCGAGTACAGGTCAGACAGCGGCGTCCGTTCTCCAGGTTGTGCCGATCATCGGTACCAGCGAGAAGATGCAATTCAAGGTTCCGTCGTCGGTTGCCACCGGCAATTATTTCGTTACGATCAGCGGCAAAACGACGGGTGGCACAACATTTTCAAGCAGCAACTGCTCTGAAATTTCTGTTACGAATTCCAGCCCCACACTTGGATCCTGTAATCCCGGCAGCTCAATGGGGATGCTGGTTCCCAAGAAGGGCACCGGAACCGCAATCGTTACAGCGTTTGTACCGAATGCAAACTGGGGCGGAGGCGGCGTAAACGTCCAGGCCGTTCCGATTGAAGGCGGCAGCTCGCCGGTAACGATTACAACCGCGAAAACAGTTAACTCCTGCTCGACCGATTCCGTTTCGGGCGTAACAGCTTGTACTGCGAACGGTTTTCCGGCCGATGTATACCTGATCTCCGGCAACCACGTTACCAAGACAGTGACGACCGGGGCCAATACAATTCTGAGTTTTTCGGGCGGCAGTTGCTATAACTGCGGGATCGCCGTAAATGCGGTGACGCATCAGGCAGCCATCACGATCGGCCTGTCCGGATCTTCCGGCGGCATGCAGTTCATCAATCTGGCGAATGGCGCGATCGGCACGCCGGTCCCGTTGACAAAACAGGTTTCCGAAGATATTCTTTGGGACCCGTTTTTAAATCTGATTCTGTCTCCTGCCGAAAGCTCGGGCGGCAATTACGATCTGCTCAAAATTTCCTCCGGGAGCGCGTTGCCCGGCCCGTCGACCGTCAAGGAGTTTACCAACGCGACACAGCCCAGCTTCGCGGAATACGATTCCGCGGGCGAGGATTGTACAACCGGGATCGCCCTTACCACCTGGGAGGGCACCGGCAATCTCTACCTGGCGGATCTGACGAGAGCCAGCTTCACTTCCGGCTCACCCGGCACCTGGACAGCTCCGAATCAGACGCAGAGCTTTCCTGAATTTCTCGGTCTGGCCGCGGGAACAAGCGCGGTCGCGATTGCTCCTGGCAGCACGCATCTCGGAGTCGTGGCGGGCGAATTCGGCGGCAACACCGTGGGCGTGATTCAACTGCCGGCGACTTCTGGCAGCGGAACACCGGGCGTCGTCGACTATGCCTACGCCACGCTGCCTCCCACGCCCGACGGCTTCGGTTTCTCCAACGGCTTCGATCCACATACGACAACGGCCTACACGAGTCCGAACAACGGCAAAGCCTATGCGGTGCTGGCGAGCTGGGCTACCGGTTCGCCGTCGTATCTGGGGATCGTCGATATCAAGGCGATGCTCTCGGCGCCTCGAAACGCCGGCACGCATACTGTCGATCCGACTTATGATCTGCTGGCGCATGGCGTTGTACGCTATGTAATTACTCACTGACCTCAACATCATTCTGCGGATGCGGGTCGCTTCCGGCGGCCCGCACTTCCGCAACACCCGATTTCACTTCCGGCATGGCCATAATCCGCAGCAGCATGTTGCCGTAGCTTGGATCGGTCGCGTAAACGGGCGCGATCTGCTGAACGAAAGCGGTCATGTCGTGCGAAGCCTGAAACTGCGCCCAGGCTGTGGCATATGGTTTCGCGCTGGTAAACAGGCTGGCATGCTTTGCAAAGCAGTCCTGGAGCGTGGGAAATGTTGCGAATTCTTCGGTAGCGGGCGTTCGGACCCCATTCACCACCTCGATGGTCTGCAGTAGCTGGACTCCATAGCAGCCTCTGTAGGCTTTGATGCCAAAACAATTATTCCCGGGCGCGTGCGCGCCCCACTTGCTTTCGAGCACCCACTGCGCAACCGTTAGCTCGGCCGGCACACCGGTGGCGCGCTCGGACGTAACGGCGCTCTGCGCGGCGCTGCGTAACCGCTCCTTCTGCAGGGGAGAAAGCATGGATGTTTCCGCCCATGAGTGTCAGGCCGGAGCGCAAACGGAAATGAAGCCATCCGGTGTAACCACTTGAGCGGAAACATGCAACTCAATATGCGATCAGGTGTGAACAGGTACTAATCGCCTCGCGCATGGCGCGGAAATATCTCAAAACTGAAAGTGCAAACCGAACTGCATCTGGCGCATGGGGACCTGAATGGAGGTGATCTGACCTGCGCCGCTGGCATCGATCTGGTTAGCCGGATTGCTCAGGTTCACGTGATTAAACACGTTGAAGGCATCGGCGCGTAATTCGAGCTTCCAGCGTTCGCTCGGAATTACGTTTTTGGAAAGCGATAGATCGGATTCCCAGAGATTCGGTCCGCGCAGCGTGTTACGTCCCGCCGTACCCTGCCGGAAAGGCTGTTGGGGTTCACTATAGGCGGCCGGGTTGAACCAGAGACTGGCACTCTGATGCGGCACGCTCGGATTGCCGATCAGATCCGCCCGCGGTTCCTGGAAGTCCGGATCGTTCAAGAGAGGTGCATTCGCCACAGTCGGCGTAAACGGCAGACCGGAACCCCAGGTATGCACGCCGCTCAAGCGCCAGCCGCCCAGAATGGCGTCTGCGACCGTGCTGTTTCCGAGCGTCCAGTGCCGTCCGCGGCCCACGGGAATATCCCAGTTATGCGTGAACGTTACAGTGTGCTCACGATCCCAGGACGCCGGGCCATAGTCGTTGCGACGGTCATAGACGTTGGATGGCTGGCCGCCCCCGCCCTCGGGCCGGTAGTCGAGAACCTTGGCCCAGGTATAGGTCACAAGGAAATCCAGCCCGCGCGAGAACTGCTTTTGAAATTTCGTCTGCAGCGAATTGTAATTCGAATTGTCGCAGTTGCAGTATTGATAGAGGCCTTGCGTCAAGCCGAACGTATTGTAAAACGGACGGCGTGGGTTGACGTCTCCGGGACCGGGAATCGCCTGGTTCCGGTTCAGCGCTGCAAAGAGATGCCGTCCGACATTGCCGACGTAAGCCACTTGCAGCGCCATCGATGACGTCAGTTGCTGCTGAACCGTAAAATTCCAGAACTGGACAAGCGGAATGCGATACGAATCGAGCGGATCGGTGAAGTAGTTGATACCGATTCCATCCGGCAGCTGGTAGCGGCCATTGGAACCAACCGGAGGATTGACAGGTACTGGAGGACCGTTCAGCAAATTGAAAGGCGCGAAATAGATGTTTGCCTGGCTGACGCTCTGCGGATTTACAATCGGCGGATTGTAGTCTGCGCCTTGCCCGAAGACAGAGCCGAGTCCGCCGGGATTCGTGCTGCTGCCATAGCCCGCGCGAATCACCGTCTTCTGAGTCGCCTGGTATGCGATACCGACGCGCGGAGCGAAACCGAGATTGTAAGGCTTTACGCCGAGATTACGCGCCACATCGCCGATGCCCGCAACTAGCACTTCGCCCGTCGCAGGATCAAAACTGCCGGCGCCGCCCGGTTTCGCCGCGACCTGCGGCAGATAGTTTTCATAACGCAAACCGTAATTCACCGTCAGCTTCGGAGTGATGCGCCAGGAATCCTGCGCGAAGAAGAAGAGGCGTGTCTCGCGCAAGCCCGGATAGTAGTTGTAGGCGGTGTAGTAACGGCTGAAGTTCGCCGGCAGACCGAGCAGATAAGAAGCCAGTCCGGATCCGGTAGACGCAGCGCCGTTGGCGGCCTGATCGATACTGAAATCGCCGGTTACGGAAGGATCGAAATTCATCTCGCCCGAGCGATGGCTATCGCTCGGAATGCGCTGCTGCTGCGCACGGCGAATATCTGCTCCGAATTTGATTGTGTGATTGCCGGCAATCTTTGTCCAATTGTTCACCCACTGAAAGTGATTTTCGGTTTCTTTAAGCGGGCAATTGCACTGGTTCACGCCGAGCGAATAGCCGAATTGAAAGCCGCCGTTTCCGTTGATGTAGAAGGCCGGCAGACCGCTTGTCGACTCGGAGCCGGTATTGAGCCCGGGCAGACCTGCATCCGCAGCCGGCGTTGTGCCGAAATCGTTGGGCTGCACGCGAATGCGGTAGCGGTAGAAGCCGAAACGGGCATCCGTGACAAGCGTAGGACTAAACGTATGGTCCAGACCAACCGCGAGACTCTGATTGCGGTCGATCGAGTCGCCGGAAAAGTGAAACGCCGTAGGGCCGCCGCCGGCGTCGCCGAAAGCTGCGGGTGAATAGTTGTTGAAATTCGCCAGCGTATAGCGCGTGAATAGATGGGTTCTGGCGCTGAGGTTGTAATCGACACGCCCATCGTATTGATCGCTGTCGAATCTCTGAACATTCCCGACAATGTAGTTATTGAAGATGTCCGTCCCGTTATTCGGAAGCGGGACCAGCGAAAGCAGCTTCTGCATGGGAGCAGCCACCGGAATGACGTTGGGCTGTCCGTGCAGGGTGAAAACCTTGCGTCCGGAACCGTCCGGAGCGCCCGTGTTCGGGTCGAAAACCATCCCGTCGCGCGCTGCAATGGTTCCCCCTTCGGTCGTGGGCACCATCAGAGGATTGGCGCATGGCGCGCCGGAGACGCTTCCATCTGCGCAGATATAAGAGCCAAGCAGTGCGCTCAAATCGCCGTTGCGTTCAGCCGCAGTGGGCACTGTCGTCAGAAGCGAGCCGCCGGTGCGACGGCGCGTGCCCTGATAATCGAAAAAGCCGAACAGCTTATCTTTCAGGATCGGAGCGCCCACCGATCCGCCAAACTGGTTCCAGCGCAGCGGCGGATTGAGTTGCGTAAAGGGATCGCTGGCATCGGTAAAGTTGTTGCGCAGATATTCGAAGAGCGATCCGTGCCACTGATTCGTTCCTGATTTCGTGGTTGCTTGTATTAATGCGGCCGAAGCTGCGCCAAACTCCGCGTCGTAGTTGCTGGTCGAGACTTTAAATTCCTGCAAGGAGTCGATGTTCGGATTTACCACGGCGATACCGAGAATGGCGCTGTTGTTTTCCGTGCCGTCCAGGAGAAATCCGTTGGCAGTGAAGAAGAGCCCGTTGGCGTTGACTTGAATGCCCTGCTGCGGATTCTCTGCGGCGGAATGCTGCCAGCTATTGACCTGCGTTCCCGGAATGACCAGCATCAAATTCGTCACATTACGATCGAGCACCGGAAGCTCCTGCACCTGCGAACCGGTGAGAGTGGTGGCGATCTCGGCGCGATCCGTCGTCAACAGCGGCGTGGCATCGGTGACTTCGACACTGGTCTGCACGTTCGCGGGGGAGAGCCTGACATCGACAGGCGTAGTGGCATCGACCTGCACGGTTGCCTTCGCCGTGAAAGGCGCAAACCCGGGCGCATTCACCTTGACCTGATAATGGCCGGCGAGCAAATGCGTTTGCGAAAAATTGCCATCGCCGCTGCTCTGGAGGTTGTAAACCGCTCCACGATCGAGGTCGGTGATGGCGATGGGCGCGTTGGGGATTGCCGCGCCGGTTGAGTCCTGAACCGTTCCCGAGATGTTACCCGAAACGGCTTGCCCGAATGCAGCGGAGCCCGTGATAAGAATGAGCGCAAGCGCGCGCAGCCCAATGGAAGACATGGGACACCCCTTAAAGTGTCTTTAGTCTATCGGATTTCAGGACTTACCGTCAACAATTTATTGTTAAATTGCTAATGCACATCCAGCGACATGTTTACGACTTCAAACATGAAGCGCTCCGGCGGTAGCGAGGAGATGGGACTTGGCGTCATGTTCAGCCAGGTGCGATAAGCGGTTTGCGCGACGGAACTATTCAGATAAAAGAGGAACTGATCCGAGCAGCAGCGGATCGGAGGCATTTGCCGGAATGCCAGTCGTAATCCGACCGCTTTCTCCAATTCAACGCCACTCGTCCGGACGGCTTTGTCGGTTAGTAGCGTGACAAAGCTACTACGGCCAGCGTGCGGCCACAGATCGCTGCGCAACAGATTGCGCAGCTCCATGCGCGCTCCGAAGGTGATTTCGCACTGGCGAATCCATTCGATCACGGCATCGCCCCAATGCCAATGACTCAGCAGCCCGAGATATTGATCGACCAGGTTGAGCGCCAGATCCATTTTGCGGCGTTCGACCATGTCTTCGGCCGCGAGCGTATCGGCAGCTACCGGTGGAATCATGTCTTCCTGTTCGATGATCTCCGCGGCGATGGTCATCATCTTATCGACGCGTTTTACGTCTGGTACCGTCTTGACCAGCAGCGGCGGCAACTCGTGCGTTTTTCCGCCGGGTACTTCCACGAACTTTCGATCACCAACGATGTCCATAAGCAGCCTCGCTGTTCCTATCGACAACCAGGTCGTCTCTCTTCCTACTTACACGACGCTGGGACACGGTTGAAAGTTGCCCCACGCCGGTTAATTCAGTTTAACTACAAATCAGCGAAAAATGTTTTGGCGCCGGCGATTTGGCAGCACCTGCACTCACCGCTAATGTTTACTGGTGCAATTTCCTGGCCAATCTTCTCGACTCGCGCTTCACTCTTCGCCGGAGGGCGGATTTGCTGCTGCCGTAAGCGGTCGCGGGGAAAGCTCGATCTCGCTGACCGGCGCGATTTCCCCGATACTTTCCGAGTGCAGTTTCTTGAGACGCCTGGCCGATACAAAGACGCGGCGTTCGAGCGAATGCACGGTCGCGTTGTAGGTTGAAACCGTTTTCTCGATCACATCGCCGAGTTTGCCGAAATTTTCACTCATCGAAAGCAAGCGCTCGTAAAGTTCCGCGCCGGTAGCGGCAACATTCTTTAAATCGTCCGCCAGCTTCTGCTGATGCCAGCCGTGGGAGATGGTCAGCAATAAAGTTATGAGGGTAATAGGACTTGCAATCACGACGCGGTTTTGCGCGGCAAAGGCGAGAAGCTCCGGGTCGTTCTCGAGCGCCGCGCTGAAAAGAGATTCGAGCGGCAGAAAAGCCACCACAAATTCCGGCGAGCAGGGAAGCTGCTGCCAGTACGTTCTTTCCGAAAGCGACTTGATATGCGCTCGCACCTGTCGTGCGTGATCGGCCAGGTGCCGCAAGCGCGTGGGCTCATCGCCGCTCTCGACGGCGCGCAGATAACCTTCCAGCGAAACCTTGGAATCGACTACGATCTGGCAGCCATTCGGCAGGCTGATAATCAAATCCGGACGCTGGCGCCTTTCACCGAAAAGCGTCTGTTGCTCGGCGAAATCGCAGTGCTCGAGCATGCCGGCCAGCTCCACCACGCGGCGAAGCTGAATCTCGCCCCAGCGGCCGCGTTGAATCGGCGACCGCAGCGCGGTCTTGAGCTGCTCGGTTGATTGGCGAACGCGTTCCTGCAGATCGGTGAGCGCCTGCACCTGCGCGGTGATGTTGCCATACGCCTCCGCGCGTGCCTGCTCCAGATTCTGTACTTGGCTTTCAAAGCGCTGGAGCGACTGGCTGACCGGATCGATTAAGTGCTCAAACTGCTGCCTGCTGCGGTCGAGAAAAAGCTGGCTGTTGTTCTGCAACACGTCGGAGGCGAGCGCGCGGAAACGGTCTTCGAGCTGGGTATGGGTCTGATTCAGCAATTTCAATTGCGCATCAGCTACTTCTCGCGCCTTTGCCAGTTCGCCTTCCTGGCGGATGGCGGCTTCGCGCGCTGCGCTATTCTCGGCGCGAAGTTGTCCGTTCTCGTGCTCGAAATTTTCGGCGGTTCTTTTCCAGCGCCTGGCATCGCCGAGCAGATATGCCGCCGCCCCCGCCGCAATAAACAACGCCAAAAGCAGAAAAACGATAAGGGCAGTCATCGCTCGAAGCCCGTCTCCGCTTTCCACTCAGCCAGAGTATTAAAGACAATCGGACAATAGACCGCGCGGTCCGGCATATGCCACATACGGCTCACCAGCGATCCGTTGCCTTTCACCAGATGCGGGAACAATTGACAGGTCGTCGGACGCGCTTCGTATACCGAACACAAATTCCCTTCGAGAAAAACACAGCCGTTCTCGGTGCGTCGGAGAATACGGCCTTCATCGGGCGATTCGACGGTGTAATCGCGCAGGAAATCGGCCAACCTTGCCCCGAGAAAACGGGCGAGGCGCTCGGCGTCGCGCTCGGTAATTTGCGTCGTTGCCACGCGGCAGCAATTCGCGCACTGCGTGCAGTCGATCGCTTCTTCCACTGCTTGCGCAATCGCCTTCAGACGTGGCTCGGCGAAATTACGCCGGCGGAGCCATTGACGGAAGCGCTGATTTTCGCCGCGCTGCTTCTCGCCGAAGCGCTGGATCTGAATCAGATCCGTCGTAAATTGTTCGGACAGCACTACTCCTATTATCGGCTGTAACAAGAAGGATTGACAGCGCGTTATGTCCAGCTTAATATAGCGTTATGCGACATGTCGAGCAAGAACCTCTCACCGAGCCGGTCTTGCTGATCCTGATGAGCTTGGCCGGCCAGCCGCGTCACGGTTACGTGCTCATGAAGGACATCGAGGAGCTGAGCGAGGGGCGTGTACGGCTGAGCACGGGCACGCTCTATGGAGCTCTTCACAGGTTGCTTCGCGGCGGGCTGATCGAGCGTTTCGAGCAGCAGGATACGTCGCGTGAGAAACAGGCTTACCGGCTAACACGCGCGGGAACAAAGCAGTTGCGGGCCGAACTTGACCGCATGAAACAGCTTACGCGCGCAGCAGCGACACGGCTGAAATGGAAGGAGGCATAAGTGTTGCGAGCGTATGGTCTTTTGCTCCGGTTGTACCCGAAAACGCATCGGGAAACGTTTGGGCTTGAAATGAAGGACGTTTTTCGCCAAGCTGCGGAGGAAGAACGCAGTCACGGAGGCTATGCGTATTTGCGTTTTCTGGCGCGCGAAGCGGCTGGCCTGCTGCTCGGCTCCGGAAGCCAGTGGGCAAGAACACTTCAGTCGGAAGCCGAGGCCGAGCCGGAATGCGACAGAGAGGTGCCTCCCGAGATTGGCGCTTTACGTCTGCACATTGCACTGAATGTGCGGCGGATGGAATACGCCATCGCGCATCATCAGTTTCCTCAAGCGCGCCTTTATTCCGAGATCGACCGGCAGCACCGGGCAAGGCTTGAACAATGGTGGCGCGAGCAGCGCGGCGAACTTTGATTATGCTTCGTCAATCGCCTTAGCCACACGATTGGCGGACCGCGTAGCCGCCTCCTGGCCCCAGTTCAGGTTGTCGCAGTAGGCGCCGGCAAAATGGATGCGGCCGCAAGGCTCGATCGTAGCCGGCCAGAATTTCGTGAGCTCGCCCGGTTTGTAGCTGGTGGTCTCGCAGGCCAGGCACCAGGGATCGCGGGACCAATCGACCCCGAGTGCGCGCTCGATCGTGTCGTGTTTGCCGGGATAGCTCTTCCGAAATGCGGCGAGCGCTTTTTCCGGGCTTACTCCCGGTGATGAGGTCCCTGTAATGAGCCCGCGCGATGTATTCACATCTTCCGGCATGGACCAGGTGTGTTCAAGCGCCGCCTCGCCGAATTCGATATTGATGCTCTGCTTCTGGTCGCGCCAGAATTTCGTACTCGATAAAAAAATGGGCCGCATTGCCGAATAATAGGGCACATTCGCCACCGCCCAGCGTTTTGCTTCCGGCAGAGCAGGCGTAATTGGAATCTGGCGCAGCATGACGGCCGACATGCAGCAGACGAGATAGCCCGCCTCCATTCGTTGCGTGGCGCCCTGTGCTCCGTACTCTACCGTCACAGCCGACGCGCTATGACGAATGCTGCGTAGCGGCGCATTTAACTGGACCCGCGCGCCCAGATGCCGGGCGAACGTCTCTGGCAGCAAGCTGTTTCCGCCGATCAGGCGGAACACTTGCGTAGGAAAAGCCGGCACTCCGCGACGTTCGAGAATCGCGCGATGCCAGACCGCCTGCAACGCCGATCCACTGCCGCCGGCGAAACGGATGTAAGCGTCTGATGCGCCCTCGCGCCGTAGCAATTCGTTGAGGCTGATCTGATCGAGCGCATTCAGTCCAGCTTCAAAGGGCTTGTATTCGTCGCGAATTCTGCCCGTGTACTTGTCGAGATAAACGCCTTGTATGTCCCACCATGGATGCGTTTTGAGATAATCGATTTCGTTTTGCTTCAGACCGAAGCCGGAAAGGACGCGCGTGCTTGCCAGGTCCTCTTCCGAATACATTTTGTCGCGAATCCTGCGCAGCATATGATCCCGGCGGTGATCCTGAAGATGAGGCAGTTTGAACTCGCGCACGTAAGACCAGTACAGGTCGTAACCGGGCTTTGTAAACTGCTCCGCGCCCGCATCTACATACAACCCGTCGGGCAGACCGTCGCGAACGGTCTTTACATGCCCGCCCACGCGGTCCGATGCCTCCAGAACCGTCACATCATGCCCGCGGCGGTTGAGCTCATAGGCGCAGCAGAGCCCCGCAATGCCACCCCCCGCAATAATCACTTTCTTCGGCGTGCGCGCTTTCGCCGCGTTCAGGAAGAGGGGCGAAACCGTGCTCGATTGAAGCCACTGACGTCTGGTCAACATATGGTGTGATCAGTCTACAGCAGTTTTCCGAACAAAATCGCTGGTAAATGCGTTAAGGAATAGAATCATGCTCTTTCGCGAGTTCTGCTACGCGCTGCGGCAACTGAGGAAAGCGCCCGGATTCACCGCACTGGCCGTTCTGACGCTTGCATTCGGAATCGGCGCGAGCACGGCCGTATTCACGGTAGTCGATTCCGTGGTGCTAAAGCCGTTGCGCTACCGGAACAGCGATCAGCTCGTGGTGGTTTGGGAACGAGTGAAATTTCTCGGCGCCGGCACACCCTATGTCGGGCCGAATCCGCGCCATTTCGACCGGTGGCAGCACAGGGCGACATCTTTCAGCGCCCTTACTCTGTTACAGCAGCGAGCAAGCGGGATCGCGCTGGGCAACGAGCACCCGCAGGTGATGGGAACCATACGCGCCTATCCAAACCTGCTCGACGTGCTTGAGGTAACGCCGGTTCTGGGGCGCAGTTTCCGTCCGGAAGACGGCGCTCGTGGACACGAAAACGTGGCCATGCTGACCTACGGCTTGTGGCAGCAACTGTTTCATGGCGATGCAAACGTAATCGGCAAGACGTTGCGTGTTGCCGATGTTCCGCGAGTCATTATCGGCGTTCTGCCGCAAACGTTTCATTTTCCGAATTCGAACGCGCTGAGCGAGCTGACATCGAAGCAGGCGGCCGGCAGCGCTCCGGAGCCGGTGCTGATTCTGCCCGTATCGTTGAACCTGAACGATTACGGCTGGGACAGCGATTACGGCAACTGGATCGCACTGGCGCGCCTGAAAGGAAGTGTTTCCGTAGCTGCGGCGCAAGCGCAGGTGGATGCCATCCAAAGGCAGCTCGTGCATGACGCGCCCACTGGGGAACATATTGATGATCCAGACGCACTACTTTCGTTTGTCCAGCCGATGCAGGATGCGGTGGTGCACAGTTCCAAGCTGGAGCTATGGCTGTTGATGGCCGCGGTGCTGGGGCTAATGCTGATCGCATGTGTCAATCTGGCCAATGCACAGCTTGGGCGCGCACTCACGCGCGAACGGGAAGCAGCCGTGCGGAGCGCACTGGGCGCCGGCGGCTGGCATCTGCTCACGGGCTCTTTAATGGAGAGCGTGATTCTGGCGGCTGCCGGAGGAGTTGTCGGCGTATTGCTGGCCTTTCAAGGATTGGATCTGTTTGCCCGACACACGCCGGTCGATTTACCGCGGCTGGGGGAAGTACATCCGAACACCGGCGTTTTGCTTTTCGCGCTGGCACTCATGACCGGCTGTGCGCTGCTGTTCGGCGTGTTACCGGCGATGCATTTTCTACGCGCCAATCCGCAACAGGCGCTGCAGCAGAACAGCACCCGCACGCTCGGAAGCCGCGAAAGCCGGCGCTTGCGACGTTGGCTGATCGGCTTCGAAGTCTTCGGCTGCACGTCGCTGCTGTTGATTACCGGGCTGTTCGCCAAAAACCTGCTGCGTTTGCTGCAAAGCGATAAGGGCTTTGAGACGAGTCATGTTACCGCCGCGGAAGTCGATCTTTCACGCAAAGCGTACGACAAGGACGCGACCCGGATCGAATTCGATCGCGGCGTACTCGAGAAGCTGCGTGGAATTCCCGGTGTTCAGTCAGCGGCGCTGGTCAGCGCGATGCCTCTCGATGGCGAAACCTGGATCGACGGCATCAGCCGCGCGGACAAGCCGGATAAGAGTCCGCCACTGGCGAATTTCCGCTGGGTAAGCCCGGCATATTTCGAGACGATTCGCGAGCGCCTGGTCGCCGGACGTTTTTTCAGCGAAGGTGACGCGAATCAGAAAACCGTAATCATTTCGCAATCGTCGGCGCGGGCGGCATGGCCGGGCGAAAATCCGGTCGGCCGGCAAATCCGGCACTGGAACAAAAATTACACGGTTGCAGGCGTGGTGGCGGATGCGCGCAATAACTCTCTCAAGCTCGCCCCGGCAAACATGGTGTATTTCGATTTTCACGACCGCGCACCGTATTCGACGGTTTTCCTGGTCCGCAGCGCGCAGCCCGGCCAACAGGTGATTCCGCACGTGCGCAGCGCGATCTGGGCGGAGGCGCCCGATGCCGCCATTTCGCGCATTAAGACGCTGGATGCGCAACTTGCCGACTCGCTCGCCGCAGAACGCTTTCAGACATTCGTATTGCTGGCCTTTGGAGCGGTTGCACTGCTGCTCGCGATGCTGGGAGTCTATGGAGTTTTGAGCTACACGGTAGCGGCCCGGAAACAGGAAATCGGCGTGCGCATGGCGCTGGGGGCGACGCGCGAAAGCATCTACCAGCTCACGATGCGCGAAGCCGCGCTGCCCGTTGTCGCCGGGCTTATCGCGGGGTGGATGGTAAGTATCGCTCTCGCGCGAATGGTAGGCTCACTACTCTACGGCGTCGGCGCAATTGACACAAGCGTCACGCTCATGGTGGCGTGTATTTTTCTGATTGCAGCCGGTGTGGCAGCCTTTATCCCGGCGCGGCGGGCTGCCTCTGTCGATCCCATGCTGGCCCTTCGCGTGGAGTAGATGAGGCGAAGGCTCGCTTGCTATCCTGAAGATTAACCCCGCACGGAATTCGCACTCCCTTGAAAATTGGATTTGTAAGCCTCGGCTGCCCAAAGAATCTCGTCGATAGCGAAGTCATGATGGGCCAACTGGTCAACGACGGCCATCAGCTCACCTCGCAGCCCGCTGAGGCCGACGTCATCGTCGTCAATACCTGCAGCTTCATCGATCCGGCAAAACAGGAATCGGTCGACACGATTCTCGAAATGGCCGAATACAAGACAATGGGCAAAGCACAGCGGCTCGTCGTCGCGGGCTGTCTGGTCGAACGGTATCGCGACGATATCCGGAAGACTCTGCCGGAAGTCGATGCCGTACTTGGGACGAATGAACTGGCCAAGATTACGGCCCTGTGCGAAGGTCTGACACCCAAGGAGACTGCGCCCGAGCCATACCTGTATCATGATCTGACGGCGCGCGTTTTTACGACACCGGGCCATTCGGCATACATCAAGATTGCCGAGGGCTGCGATCATCCGTGCTCGTTTTGTGTGATCCCGCAGTTTCGCGGAAAGTTTCGCAGCCGGCGCCCCGAAAGCGTAGTGAACGAAGCGCGGCGCATGTTTGCAAGCGGCGTGCGCGAGATCAATCTGATCGGCCAGGATACGACCTGCTACGGCGAAGATTTCGGATTGAAGGATGGTTTGGCGGATTTACTTGGGCGCTTGGCGGATCTTCCGACCGAACTGCCGAAGTGGGTGCGCTTCCTCTATGCGTATCCGAACAAGGTGACGCAAAAGCTGCTTGATACGATCGCGGCGCATGAGTCGCTGGTGAAATACATCGATATGCCGCTGCAGCATGCCAGCGCGGCGACACTCAAGCGTATGAAACGCGGCGCGAATGCTGATATCTTTCTGAACCTTATCGAGCGCATCCGCGCGACCATTCCCGGCGTAGCCATTCGCACGAGTATGATCGTCGGTTTCCCGGGCGAGACACAGCAGGAATTCGAAGAACTCTGCCAGTTTGTGGAAACAGCACAGTTCGACCGGCTGGGTGTCTTCTCTTACAGCGACGAAGAAACCAGTGGGAGCTATCACCTGAGCAGCAAGGTCGATAAACAGACCATCTACAACCGTCGCCGCAGGCTGATGGCGTTACAGCGGCGCATTTCGCTGAAACGCAATCGCAAGATGATCGGGCGAGAGGTTCCGGTGCTGGTGGAAGGACCGTCGAAAGAGACCGGGCTGCTTTGGGAAGCGCGGCTCGCGACACAGGCGCCTGAAATCGACGGCGTTTGTTACATCAACGATGTCGGATCGGACGACACTCCGCGGCCCGGCGAGATGCGCCGGCTACGTATCACACAGGCACACGATTATGACCTGGTGGGCGCTTTGACAGGCGACCCGGAGCGGCGCTTCACGCAACCGCAGCCGGCACTCTCGAATCCATTTCCGATTTTTACATCGAACGTGAAGAGCAATGCCATCCCTGTGCGGTGAGACGTTATGGCGCCCGCTACGGTACGTTGTCCGATCTGCAAGCGAGAAGTTCCATTCGAAAGTCCGGAGATGCCGTTCTGCAGCAAGCGCTGCCGCCTGCTCGATCTCGGCAACTGGGCTTCGGAAAAGTACGTGATCCCGGGAGCTTCCGGGCGGCCGGACACGGAAGACACCGACGCTTCGGATGAGCCCACGCCTCTCCGTGAGGCGAAGATTCCAAATGACGAGCCGGAAGGCTCCGGGCGGTGAGGCGCATCGCGCTCGCAATTGCGACATGGTTCGGCTGCGGATATTTTCCCTGGGGGCCGGGAACGGCGGGCTCGGCGGCAGCAGTTACGATGGCGATGCTGGCACATTTCTACTGCGGTGCCGGGCGCGGCACGCTGCTGGTTGCAACTGCCGTGCTGCTTCTGCCGGGAATCTGGGCCGCTACGCAAAGCGCGCGGGTACTCGAACAAAGCGATCCGGGTCTGGTAGTGGTCGATGAGGTGCTCGGACAATGGCTGACACTGGCAGGCGCTGCCGTCCTGAACTGGAAAGCATTTCTTGCCGGATTTCTGCTCTTCCGGCTGTTCGACATCTGGAAACCATGGCCGGTCCGTAAGCTGGAGAGATTGCCGGCGGGTGTCGGGATTGTCGCTGACGATCTGGGGGCGGGAATTTACGGAGCGCTTATCTTGTATATAGGCGGCAGCTTGAGACTGTATTAGGATGAGGGCGCGGAATATAAAAACGCGCACAACGGGGCCAACCGCCCTGTGCGCTTGCAGCAAAGCGAAAATTTCAACATCAGTTTATGCCGAATAAGCAGCAGGCGATCGATCTGGCAAAGAGCAAACCACATGTTGTGCGGGTGGAACCCTCCGCGGCAATTATGGGCGGCGAGCTCCATATTCATGGCGAGCACTTCTCGAAAAACGGCCGTCCGCAGGTCCGAATCGGTAACCAGAACGCACATCTCATTATTGCGGGTGAACGCTATATCATTGCGCGCGTTCCCGAAGCCGCGATTGTAGGAGAAATCATCGTTGCAGACGATGATCAACACAGTGAGATTGTCGAAACGCATCTCGGTATTCAGATCGCCGACAGCCTGCATCCGGTAGCAAATCCGGCGGTCGATGTCGAGGGGAATATTTACAGTACCTTCAGCGGATCGCGCGGGCAGAAGTCGCCTGTATCGCTTTACAAAGTTGATACCAATTACAATTCCAAACCGTTCGTTACGGATTTAATGAATCCGACGGGGCTCGCCTTCGACGCCGAGGGACTGCTCTACGTTTCAAGCCGCTACGACGGAATCATTTACCAGGTGACGCCCTCGGGTAACATGACCGTTTACGTCGAGGGTATGGGCGTCGCGACCGGATTGGCATTCGATCCGGAGGGAAATCTCTACGTCGGCGATCGCAGCGGAACGATCTTCAAGATCAGCCGCGCGCGCCAGATCTACGTGTATGCCACGCTCGAGCCGTCAATCGCCGCCTATCATCTGGCATTCGGGCCCGAAGGTTATCTCTACGTCACGGGGCCGACCACATCGAGCTTCGATTCCGTTTACCGGATTTCCTCGGCCGGCGAGGTGGAAGTCTTCTATCGCGGTCTGGGCAGGCCACAAGGATTGGCGTTCGATGCGAACGGCCGGCTGTATGTGGCGGCTTCGCTTCGCGGGCGGCGCGGCGTGATTCGCATTACTCCGGACCGCAATGCCGAGCAGTTTCTCTCCGGTCCCGGTATTGTCGGGCTGGCCTTTGCGCCCTCCCGCGCCATGATTCTCACGACCCATAACGCGCTGTTCCGGGTGGACGTTAACATTGCCGGTCGGCGCCTGACGTAGTTGGTGTAGTAGACCGTCTACATGGGAAAGAACGCCGAGATCATTGCCTGCGGCAGCGAATTGCTGACGCCGCAGCGGCTGGATACGAATTCCCTGGTCATCACCGATCAACTGAACCAGTTGGGCGTGGAAGTTGTGCGCAAGGTGGTGGTGGGGGACGATCGCGAGGCGCTGGCGGAAGCCATTCGTAGCGCCCTTGCACGAGCGGAGATCGCGATTATCAGCGGCGGACTGGGTCCGACCGAAGACGATGTGACGCGAGAAGCGGCTGCGATCGCGCTCGGGCGCAAACTGGTCTTGTCGCTCGAGCAGGAATCGGTGCTGATTGCGCGCTTCCGCCAGATTAACCGGCCGATGGCGAAGAATAATTTGCGACAGGCCTATTTGATTGAAGGCGCCGAAGCGCTGCCGAATCCGCACGGCTCAGCGCCGGGGCAATTTGTCTCAACCGATCGCGGCGCTTTGGCTCTGCTGCCTGGGCCGCCGCTCGAATTGAAACCCATGCTCGAAAACGAGCTCGTGCCGCGGCTGCGACCGATGCTTCCGGCGCAAGTGATCCGGGTACGCAGTTTTCGCATCGCGGGAATGGGCGAGTCCGATCTCGATACGTTAATTGCGCCTGTCTACAGCAAGTATGCGAATCCGGTGACGACGATCCTTTCGGCGCCGGGCGATTTGTTTGTGCATCTGCGGGCGCGAGCCAGTTCGCGCGAGCAGGCCGATGCGCTCTTGCGCGAGGTCGGCAATCCTATCGCGCAGATTCTGGGAGATCGGATCTATAGCGAGGATGCAGACGAGCCGCTGGAAGCAGTGATCGGCCGCATGTTGCGTAAGCAGCACGCAACGGTCGCGGCAGCGGAGAGCTGTACCGGCGGAATGGTTTCGGCGCGCCTGACGGAGCTGCCGGGCAGCTCTCATTTCTTCCGCGCCGGATATGTCGCATACAGCGATGCGCAAAAGCGCGATCTCCTGGGGATACCGGCGGAAGTGCTGGCAAAGCATTCGGCGGTAAGCGAGCCGGTGGCGTTGGCGATGGCGGAGAGCGCGAAACGCCTGGCGGGCGCCACGTATGGATTATCGACGACCGGCTATGCGGGTCCTGACGGCGGCACAGCGTTCGATCCCGTCGGGACGGTTTACCTCGGCGTGTCCGGCCCCCAAGGCACACGTGTCGTGCGCGTACGCCATATCCCGGACCGGTGGCGGGTACGCATGCTCGCCACCCAGGGTGCGTTAAATTTGCTGCGGCTGGAACTGCTCCAAAGGAAATAGCTCGCTACTGAGCGGCAGCCATGGCGGGGAACTCGGCGCCGCTCGCCTCGCTCGCTTTCACCGACAGCGCCACGTCTATTTTCAGGACGGGTATTTTGCGCGCCGGCTGATTCGAGAGATCCCAGAACATATCGCCGACTACGGCATAGTTCCGCGTTTGAAACGTGCTACCGTCCTTCAGGACAATGGTTACCGGCGGAACCGGCGGAGGAGGAGCGGCTGCTTGTTCTTCGGAAGGCGAGGGCGGATTCGGTTGCGAGCTACGCGCGAGCTGGTTCTGCAGATCCTGCAATTGCGCGCTGAGCTCGTGAAGCTGATCGCTCAAAATGTTTTCTCCAGGATCGGCGGGCTGAGGCGGAAGCGGGGGCTCCTCCGCAGTATAGGTGGTGCCGAGATACGGGAAGAACGGCGCACCTACAAAGCCATACGGCAGAACACCGTTCTTTCCACCATGGTGGCCATGGCCCGGAGAAGACGGAGCAAACGGGGGCTGGGGCGGAACGCCGACAAAGCCGACAGGCGATGGTGAAAGACCAATAGAGCGCGGGCTTAAGCCGATCGATTGCGGCAGGCGGACCGGCTGAATGGCGGGGTGAAACGTTCCCGACTGCTGCATGCCGGCGTGACGCTGCGCAAGCGCGGCGGCGGCAGAGAGTGTTCCGAGCAGCAGCACGTTCAGCAGTTTGCCGGAATAGCGCATCACACCTTCTCGCTTTCAGCTTAACTCGAATTGTGTCGTTTTGGGCTTGATGCCCGGTTTCCTACAATGAGAATTCGATGCGGATTGCGCTCGCGCAGATCAACAACACGGTAGGAGATCTGGAGG
>DATBGM010000097.1:0-21343 GCA_036557945.1 Bryobacteraceae bacterium
AACGCGAATTTCCTGGCGGCATCTTTAGCAGGTTGCCAGTCGGAATCCTCCGAACCGCGCTCCACATCGTCGATTGCCTGGCGTGAAAGCTCAAACGGCACCCGCAGTTCGATGAACGGCTTGACCTCACGCTGACTTGCAGTGATGCCTTCGGCTGGAGGCGCAATCGCGAGCAAGTGGCCGCTGGCGACTCCGGGCGCGGCAACGCCGGCAGGAGCGGGAACATCGACAACGCGTCTGCCGCCGAGATATCGCTTGAGGGTTCTCGTCGCCTCGTCTTCGATCTGCGCCCATGCGGCGTCTGAGACCGGCGCCAGTTCGCGATGGAGATTATTCATTTTTCATTCCTTTGAGCGATGCTATTCCAAGTGAAGCGTCCCGCACCGGCGAGGGTGATAATCGATCCGGTTCCGCCGGCAGCGCATCGTTGGGTGCTGAAGGTTCCTGGTCGCTGAGATTTTCAAGAAACGTGGCTGAGGGAGCGAAAAACAGGCTGCCGGTAACCGGACGGCTAAAATCCAGCAGCCGGTCGTAGTTGCCGGGCGGCCGCCCGACAAACATGTTCTCGAGCATTTGTTCGATTGTCCTCGGAGAGCGGCTGTATCCGATAAAGTAGGTCCCGAATTCTCCGTGACCGGGTTTGCCAAAGGGCATGTTGTCGCGCAGTATCTTAACCTCTTGTCCATTCTCGACGATGGTCGTCAGCGCATTGTGAGCCGAAGTCGGTTTTACGTCATCGCTCAGCTCGATATCGGAAAGCTTTTTACGGCCCATGATCCGCTCCTGCTGCTCGGTTGAAAGGGCGTTCCACCTTGTCATGTCGTGCAGGTATTTCTGAATAATGACGTAGCTTCCGGCGGCAAACCGAGGGTCTTCTCCAGCCACGAGAGCGGCATCGAGAGCGGCCTCACCGCGCGGATTTTCGGTTCCGTCAACGAAGCCGAGAAGGTCGCGATCGTCGAAATAGCGGAAGCCGTGTGTCTCATCGACAGCAGACACCGCTCCTCCAATCCGCTCCATGATTTGTGTGACCAGCTCGAAGCACATATCCATGCGCCTGGCGCGCAGGTGGAACAAGACATCGGCCGGGGTCGAGACCGCGTGCCGTTCCCCGGACCGGATCTCGCGAAACGGATGGAGTTCAGGAGGCCGGGGTTGTCCGAAGAGCTTGTCCCAGGCATCCGATCCGAATGACACAACACATGAAAGCCCTCCCTCAATGCGGCGGAAATCGACCGCCCGGAAAATTCCCGGAAGATCAGCGCACAGCGAGCGCACAGTTCGGTAGCTCTCGCGATCCGGCTTAATCGAGACAACCAGGAATATCGCTGCACTGGTGAGCGGCGCAAGCACCGGTTGGGGGAGTGGCGCATCGAGCATCCATCCGATCTTCGCAAACGCGAATGCGAAACACTCGCTTTACCAGGCACCGCCGGCAACCGAATCGATGGACAGCTTAGTGGGACTCAGGCAGGCTGCGAATTCAGTTCGCGCAGAACCAGGAGTTGCGGCTGCTCGAATGATGCCATCGACTTGTGCAATTCGAGGCACACGTTCAAGCCGGTACGGTCGGGAAAGATCACCTGTCCGGTAACGGTATTCAGTGGAACGTCTCCGGCCAGGTCGACCATCTCCAGCTCGGTGCGATGGTTTTGTGCCATCTCCTGGCACCGCGGGCATCTTTCGACGTGAACGTCCGCTCGAATGTTGGCAATCAGGAGGCGGCCTCCGGGCTTAAGGCGAGATACGACTGTTTTGACCACCTGACGCGCGGCGACGGCCGGCAATGCGGTAAACAATCCGGCGGAATAGACGAAGTCCCAACCACGCCGGACGGCAGGAATGCCGCCTTCCAGGCTTTCCAGGCAGAGTACTTCCGGTCTGGGCATAGTGCGGCGCAGCTCGCCGAGTTCACCGGCGAAGTACTCGCGCCCGGCGCGCGCCGCATCGCAATAACAGCCGCGCTTGCGGCTTGCCCGCAGCTGATCAATCTCGAATATCTGGGCCACAATCCCTTCCTCCATGCATCCATCGGCGGAAGAGAGCTCGGGCTTTAGTCTGTCCGGTGCGTTGGGGGCGCCGAGTGCGCCGATGCTACGGCTGAATCTTCAGCAGAACCTGTTCGGCATCCGCCTCGGTGAATTCCTGTGTTTTGGCGGAATGATTCATCGAGCAGAATTTTGGACCGCACATGGAACAGAAGGCAGCGTCTTTGAAGCCTTCTTCGGGCAATGTTTCGTCGTGGTATGCCTGGGCGGTTTCGGGGTCCAGGCTAAGGGCGAACTGTTGCTTCCAATCGAAATTAAAGCGGGCGCGGGAGAGGTCGTCGTCGCGGTCGCGAGCGCCAGGTCGGTGGCGAGCCACGTCCGCCGCATGGGCCGCAATCTTGTAAGCAATGATGCCCTGTTTTACGTCCTCCCGGTTCGGCAAGCCGAGATGCTCCTTTGGCGTGACATAGCAGAGCATCGAGGCGCCATGCCAGCCGATCATGGCGGCGCCAATAGCGGACGTAATGTGATCGTAGCCGGGTGCGATATCGGTAACGAGCGGGCCAAGTGTATAGAAGGGCGCTTCGTGGCACATCTCGCGCTCTTTTTCGACTTGCAAAGCGATCTGGTCCATCGGAATATGGCCGGGACCTTCGATCATCACCTGCACATCGTATTCCCAGGCCTTCCTGGTGAGCTCGCCGAGTGTTTTCAGCTCCGCAAACTGAGCCGCATCGCTGGCATCTGCCAGGCACCCCGGGCGCAGACCATCGCCCAGAGAAAAGCTCACATCGTGCTTCTGGAAAATTTTGCAGATCTCGTCAAAGTTTTCATAGAGCGGATTCTGCTTGTGATTTTTCACCATCCATTCGGCAAGAATTGCCCCGCCGCGGCTCACAATGCCGGTGATGCGATGCCGCGTGAGCGGCACATATTGAACAAGCACGCCGGCATGGATGGTCATATAATCGACGCCGTGCTCGGCTTGTTCCTCAATCACTTCGAGCAGCACCTGGATGTTCAGATCTTCGACGCGGCGCACGCGGCTCAGCGCTTCGTAAATCGGTACGGTACCGATCGGAACAGGCGAAGCATCGATAATCGCCTGCCGGATACGAGGGATATCGCCGCCGGTGGAAAGATCCATTACCGTGTCCGCGCCGAAACGTACGGCGTAATCGAGTTTCTCGAGTTCGTCTTCTATATGCGACGTCGTGGCCGAGTTGCCTATATTCGCGTTGATCTTGCATTTTGAGGCTACTCCGATGCACATCGGCTCGAGCCGGGTGTGATGGATATTGGCGGGGATGATCATACGCCCCCGCGCGACCTCGTCGCGGATCAGCCCGGCAGCGAGTTTCTCGCGTTCGGCGACATACTGCATTTCGCTCGTCACCATCCCCTGGCGCGCATAATGCATTTGCGTGCGCACCGGGTCATTGGCGCGAGAGGCGATCCACTCGTTGCGATTCATGCTTCGATTATAGGGCGGCTACCAGCCACCTGCTACAGTTCTGAAAAAGAGATCCTGAAGGAATATCGTGCACCGTAAATACGTAACGCGTGCGGCATGCGCGCTCCTTGCGTTGGCCTATGCGCGAGCGCAAGCACCGCCCAAGTTCGATCCCGCAGCCGTTGAGCGAGGCAAGCAGACTTTCGTCAGCACCTGTGGTTTTTGCCACGGGGTGACCGCCAAGGGCGGGGAAAAGGGCCCGGATCTGCTGCGCTCCGTGTTGGTTCTCGATGACGAGGGCGGTAAAAGTCTCGGCCCATTTCTGCAAAAAGGACGCCCCGATAAGGGCATGCCGCGCTTCAGCTTGACGCCCGGGCAGGTGAGCGATATTGCCGCGTTTCTGCATAGCTCGATTGCCGCGGCGGCCAACCGCGACCAATATAAGGTGCTGAATATTGTCACGGGCAATGCGCAGGCCGGCGAGGCTTACTTTAAAGAGCACTGCGCTTCGTGCCATTCCGCTACAGGCGATCTGAAAGGTGTCGGCAAAAAATACGAGCCGGTTACGCTGCAGGATCGCCTGGTGATGCCTCGTCCGGAGGAAACCGGGAAACCGATGCTTACGTTGGCGGTGACTCTGCCGAATGGAGATAAAGTCGAAGGCATCCCCGAACATTTTGATGACTTCTACGTCGCACTGCGTGATTCTGCCGGAACTTACTATTCGTTCAAACGGACCGCACCCGACACGCCGCATATTGAAATTCATAACCGTCTGCAGGCGCATTACGACTTACTCCCCCGCTACACCGACGCCGACATTCACAATTTGACCGCCTACCTGGTGACGTTGAAATGACGATGCGAAGTCTGCTCGCTTTCGCTGCGCTCACTGCGAGCCTGTTACCCGCGCAAATGCTCGATCCGGCGCTGCTCAGGAAACCCCCGACCGATGCCTGGCCCACTTACAATGGCGATTATTCGGGGCGCCGCTTCAGCACGCTGACGCAAATAGACCGGAATAACGTCAAGCACCTCAGCTTGAGCTGGGTCTTTCGCGTGAAGCCCGGCGCCGGCGCAAGCACGATCGTCGGCGGCGAAGGACCGGAACCTGCAGCAGGGGCACCGGCCGACCCCGACGTTTCCACCATCAAAGCCACGCCGCTCATGGTGAACGGCATTCTCTACTTTTCTACTCCCGATAACGCCTGGGCTGTCGACGCGCGCTCGGGCCACCAGCTCTGGCATTACTTCTGGAAAACCAAGGGCGGCATTCACATCGGTAATCGCGGTATGGGCATGTACGGCAACTGGCTGTATTTTGAAACGCCCGACAACTATCTGGTCTCGCTCGACGCCAAAACCGGCAAGGAGCGCTGGCATAAACAGATCGCCAATGTGAAACAGGAATATTTCTCGACGCCTGCTCCGATCATCGTCGGGAATCATGTGCTCGTCGGTACCGGCGGCGATTCGCTGGATGTTCCCGGTTTCCTTGAAGCGCGCGATCCCGAGACCGGCGAAATTCAATGGAAGTGGTGGACCGAGCCGTTAAAAAAAGGCGATCCCGGCTCCGAGACATGGCCCGACGAATACGCCATGCGCCACGGCGGCGGCATGACATGGATTCCGGGCACTTACGATCCCGAGCTCCACCTTTACTATCTGGGCACCGGAAATCCCAACCCCGTGCTTACCGGACGCAGCCGGACGGGCGACAATCTCTGGACCTGCTCGATTGTCGCTTTGAATGTCGATACTGGCAAGCTCGCCTGGTATTACCAGCCGTCGCCGCACGACACCCACGATTGGGATGCCGTGCAAACGCCTGTCCTGATTGACGGCGAATTCCAAGGTAAGCCGCGAAAAATGCTGGCGCAGGCAAATCGCAACGGCTACTTCTTTCTGCTCGATCGCACCGATGGCAAGAACCTGCTTACGGCGTCCATGATCGACACCATGAACTGGTCCAAGGGGCTCAACTCGAACGGCCAGCCGGTTCCGAACCCGAAGAAGGAAGCGACGATTGACGGCGTTCTCGTTTCTCCGCCAAGCTGGGGCGCGACAAACTGGCCGCCGCCGAGCTTCAGTCCGAAAACCGGGCTGTTCTATGTCGGCGTCGCGGAGGCGTACAGCCTTTTCTATCTCACCGATACGGACCCGCATCCGGAAGGCTATGGCGCGGCGGAGCGCGATGCCGGCTTCATCTCGGGCCGGCTCATTGCGATCGATTACCAGACAGGCAAGATTGCCTGGCAGCACAAATACCCGTTCGGAGGCGGCGCCAGCGGTATGCTCTCGACCGCCAGTAACCTGCTTTTTACCGGCGATCCTTCGGGCAATCTGCTCGCCTACGACGCGGCAACGGGCAAAATACTCTGGCACGCCGGGCTTGCCGACGGGCTCAGCAACGGACCGATAACCTATTTGCTCGACGGCCAGCAGTACCTGGTGGCCGGAGCGGGCGACACCCTCTACGCCTTTACTGTGGAACCATAACTCTATGCCCGATGAGTCTGCCCTGAGAGAACATTTGCTCGCGCTGCTCGAAAAAGAGAACGCGCACGCGGGTTTCGAGAAAGCCGTGAAAAACATGCCCTATGAATTGCAAGGAAAACGGCCACAGGGCTCCGCTCATTCTCCCTGGGAGATTCTGGAGCACATGCGCATCGCGCAATGGGACATTCTGGAGTTCATTCGCGACCCGGAACATGTCTCGCCGGAGTTTCCCAAAGGCTATTGGCCGAGCACACCGAACCCGCCGGACGCCAAGGCCTGGGAAAACAGCGTAAAAAAATTCCGCGCCGATCAGGAGTCGATCAAGGAGTTGGTTCGCACCGAAGCGACAGATTTGTTCGCAGCGATTCCGAATGGCGATGGACAAACGATATTGCGTGAGGCGCTGCTCGTGGCGGATCACAATGCGTATCATCTTGGCGAGCTGATCTTGTTACGCCGCCTGCTGGGCGCCTGGCACTAGTGGGCTGTCGCAAGAAATGCATTACCAGGAATGCAGAAGCGCATCAATCACTTCGCTCATGGCTCGGAGTCAGGGAAGCATTGATTTAGCGCGAAGCTCGTGATACCAAGATGGCTTCTGCTTGTTTCTTTCAGTTCGGCGCTGCTGCCGGCGCAAACGCCCGTTTTTCACGCCGATACCAACCTGCAGACCATCGCCGTCCGGGTCACGGATAAGCGAGGTGTCCTGGTCCCGGCGCTGCCCGTTTCGGCGTTTGCGCTGCTGGAAGACGGCCGCCCGCAGAAAATCGCATTTTTCGGTGCAGAACGCCAGCCCATAAGTCTTGCCATCCTCATCGACACGAGCCGGAGCATGGATTTCGGAGGCAAACTTGCCCGCGCTCGCGCTATGCTCGCTCCGATCGTTCGCCGCAGCCACGCTGACGACGAAATTTTCGTGATGGCGTTCACCGATCGCGCGGGAGCCTTTGTGCCAATAAGCCCAACCGAGCGCGGCGCACCCATTCCTATTGTGAAAGTCGGGCAGGGCGGTTCGGCGCTGTACGACGCCGTGGCGACTGCGCTCTGCCGGATGCGGACTGCTTCCAACCTGCGCCAGGCAATTGTTGTCCTGACGGATGGCGTAGATGAACACAGCCGCCTGAAACT
Organism: Bryobacteraceae bacterium; assembly: GCA_036557945.1. Classification (GTDB taxonomy): domain Bacteria; phylum Acidobacteriota; class Terriglobia; order Bryobacterales; family Bryobacteraceae; genus Bog-105. The sequence goes on from DATBGM010000097.1 coordinate 7,069, forward strand.
CGCCCAACTACTCCAATTGATTTCGTCCTCGCGGCCGCAGGTATTCCTGATCGGGTTTTACGATCAGCCGGAGTATCAAATCCTGCGTGAAAGCCACAAGACCGTTACCATCGCCGGCCTGCGGGAGATCGACAATCCGCTCTACGCATTCGATCGGCTGGCGAAAGAATCCGGAGCCGAAGCGTTTTTTCCTCGCTCCGACAAAGACCTCGAGAAGACCTTGAATCAGATTTACACTCGCCTCCAGGCTCAATACACGCTGGCCTACTATCCTCGGCGAGTGGATATTCCCCACCGCATTGATGTGCGTGTGAAACAAAAAGGCGTGAATGTTTCAGCACGCGTGCGCATCGCGCCGGCGGATACCACCATATTTCGTGCAACCGGCTGCGAAGTGTCTGCCAAGGAGCATCCCTTTCCCTGGGAATCGCGGCTCACTATCGGACCGGGCGGCGCACGCACCTATCACGAAGATTTCTCGAACCCGCAGAGCGGCTGGCCAAACTTCCGCTTCTATCCTGCTACCCGCTCCAAGGCTCACTACATTTCAGGCGGCTATGAGATCTATCGCTTCGGCGTGCCGGCAGCGATGGCGCCCCCGGCGGAGAATGAGATCGCGCTCTCGGCGGATACGGCCATCGCTGCCTATGGCCCCTGGTGGAAGAATTTCCGGGCAACTCTGCTTTTCGAAAGCCAGAGCTACGCGCCCGGCTCGAGTGCCGGCCTGGTAACGAGTGTGAATGAAGGCGGTTATTATGCGCTGCTTGTGACGGCCGGATCAAGCGGCAAGCAAGCGCTCTTCTCCTTCGTGAAAGGCACCTGGAACGGCACGCGCCTGCCGCTGATTCGGTGGACCGCGCTGCCCGCTTTCGACCACCCCGGAAAGATCCGCACGCTCTCCGTGGAGTCAAGAGACGGACATATCCTGTTGCAAATTGATGGCAAGCCTGCGGGCACTGTTTACGCAACCGGTTTCGGCGGCGGCCTGGTGGGTTTCGGTGTATTCGGCGACAGCCGGGCACTGATACGGGACCTGCGCGTGCAAGATCTCCTCTGAACAAAGTTTTATGGCTCCCTTTCTTGTTCTCGTCACGCTATTTGTACTGCTGAGCGTGCTCGGATATTTTCAGATCCCTGTCGCATTCGGCTGGTGGACGTCGTTGCGGTTTGCGCTGGCTGGTATGTTTCTGCTGACCGCGTCGGCGCATTGGGGCAAACGAAGGCCGGACCTCATCCGCATGGTTCCGGCGTTCTTTGCACGGCCGGATCTCCTGGTCACGCTAACTGGAATGTGCGAACTCGCCGGGGCGGTATTGCTGCTGTTTGCGCCCACGGCACGCTGGGGGGGGCGGCGCTCTCGCTGTTATTGCTTGCGGTTTTTCCCGCTAATGTACGCGCTGCACGCGAGCGGCTGACCATCGGCGGACAGCAGGTGCCGGCGCTCTTTTCGCGAACCCTTCTGCAGATTGTCTTTCTATCCGCTACGCTCGCCGTAGTTCTCGGACGCTAAACGGGCGCGCACTCGACAACGAAGCGCCCAGAACGATTCCGGCCCGACTGGCGCACCTTCAAGCCGGCTTTCGCAGCGAGGTCTCGAAATTCGTCAAGCGATCGCGCCTTCCCTCCGACGAGCACCATCATCAGCAGTTCAGGTGAAGTATCCTGCTCTGCAACGCCGCCGGCGATCACAACGCGCCCCGCCGGACGGGCAGCTTCCGCGCAACGCTTGAGTAAAATCTTCGCTTCCTGATCCGGCCAATCGGCGAGCACGTTCTTCATGCAATAGAGGTCGCAGCCAGCGGGCAAAGGATCGAAAAAACTTTGGGCCGAAATCGTTACACGATCTACCACTCCCGCCGCTTCAAAAACTTCTCCCGAGCGAGCTGCCGTCCGGGGCAGATCGATCAGGATTCCTTTGATTTGCGGGCGTGCGCGCAAAATCTCGGCCAGCAGCGCTCCTGTGCCGCCACCCACGTCGGCAACGGTTTGAACGGCATCCCAATCGGTGGGATCGAGTAGAATCTGCCAATCCGGTATACCGTGCCCCGCCAGGCCCATCAGCGCATCGAAGCTCGCTGCGATCTCCGGATGGGCCTCGAGATCATCCCAAAATCCGCTGCCGAAAATTTCCTGGTATGCCGGCCTGCCGGTTTGTACGGCGCGCAGCAAAGTACTCCAGACATACGCCATCCGTCCGCCGATTCCGTTCAGATCAAGCCCCAGGCGCACGGGTTCTTCGAGCAACGCACGAGCGGCGCCGTTCAGCACAAACTCTCCGCGAACCGGCTCTTCGAAAACGCCTTTGCCGACCAGGTGGCGCAGAACCCGTGCCAGCGAATCCGGATCCACCGCCGCCGCGCGCGCAAGCTGCTCGATTTCACGATGGCCTGCCTGCATATGTTCAGCGATGCGCAGCGTCACCGCAACGTGCACACACCAGGGCGTGCAGAGGTCCGTCAGCGTCATGAGATCCATAAAGACATCGTGTCACGACGGACCGGAATGCCTCGCGTTGCAGACGAAACGCCTACTCCACGCAATCAACGTTTCGCTCTGCAGTTGCTTTTCAACAAGCTCAAAAAACCGGCTTCACGCGCATGCCGTTGCGAATTTCGGCATCGCTCGGCTCGACGACGCGATCCGCCACGCGATCTTCCTTCTGTAACCCGGAGACGATCTGCACATCGTTGATGTCGCTGATTCCTGTCTTTACCGGCGTCCAGCGGATCACGTCGCCCGCGAGCTTGTAGGCGCCATCACGGTTTCCCAACCGCCGCAAGGCCGCCTTCGGAACAGCCAGTGCATCCTTCACGACCTTGGAAATGATGGTGACATTCACCGAAACGCCCGGCAGCAGATCGTGGCCGGGATTATCGATGATTGTGCTCACCTGTCCTACCGTGCGAGCACTGACGGCGATCACTTCGGTCGGCAGCTTATCGACTCTTCCCCACCAGGTCTGTCCCGGCCGTGAATCGGAGGTGATGCTCACCGGCATGTTTAAATCGACTTTTCCCAAGTCCGGCTCATCGACGTCGACGACGACCTTCACCTGGTCGATGTTGCCAACGAGCGCAACTTGTCTTCCCGGTTCGAGATAGGCGCCGACTTTCAAATCGAACTGATACACCGTGCCGCTCATCGGCGCTTTGATAACAGCCAGGTCGGAGCGGTGACGCGCGAGGGCCAGTGCCGATTGTGCCTCCTTCAATTTTGCCTCTGCTACGTTGCGGTCGCTCGCAGTGACGATCGTTTTCTTCTGATTTTCGAGCGCTTCCAGGTTCAGCTTGGCGCGCGACAGCGCATCGGCATCGGTATCGAGCTGCAAGCGTGTTGCTGCCTGCCGGGCGAAGAGGCGCTTATCCGAATCATATGTGCGCTGGGCAAAGTGAACAGCTTCACGAGCCGCATTGATCCGGTCGTCCAGGTTGGTCACGGTGGCGGTCTTCCCGCCTTGCTGCAGCGTTTTCAATTCCGTTTGAGCTTCTTGAACCCGTGCCTGCGCTGCCGCTAAATCGGCCTGAGCGGAGGTCGTGTCCAATAGCACAAGGGTCTGGCCGGCCTGCACACGGTCACCGCGCTGCACCTGAACCGACCGGACGACGCCCGCCGTTTCGGCTCGCGAGGCTGCCCACTCCGCCGGCTCGACCTTGCCGTTTGTGGTAACCGTGCTCGAAATCGTAACCGGCCGCACGGTCACGAAGTGTATCGTTGGAGCCGACTGGCCTCGCCCGAATGACCACCACAGCAGCAGCAGAAGCAGTACGGGCAGCAGCCACCAGTATTTCTTCATGGAATCTATCTGCGGTTTGACCCCTCCGTCGCAAGGGTCCCCCACATTGTGACACCCTCTACCGCCAGGACGGAAAAACCCTATTCTATTTTGCTGCGCACTGCGCAACATCCCGCGTTAGACTGGTTCCGGAATGGCTCACTTTCGCATTCACCGGATGAAAGATAGCCCGCAGGAAAATTTCCGTTGGGCGGCTCACACCGGAGGACTGGCTATGGTGAAGGCAAAAGACTATGAGATGGGAGAAGAAATAGAGTCTGGAAATCCATACGAGATCTGGAAGCGCTTAGCAGATGCCGGTCGTGCGCTGCGCCCCGGCGACGTGTTGGAATCTGTCGATGCAGAGCAGCACAGCAGCGGGGAGATGTGGATCGTCAAGTACATCGGGTTCGAGCCGGCGCAATGGTTCGTTCCGGCTCCCGGCCCGGCCGCCGCTCAGATGGAGGCTTCCCATTCCTAGGCGGACTGCTCCGGCTTGAATCCCTCCAAAACGGGTGACCTCGGTGAGGCAAAAAACCAGGGCTGTTTTGCCGTGGTTTGTTATGTACCCGATCCGCAGAAATCGATTATTGAGGCGCTCCGGCATTCGATTCCGGGGAAGCCGCTCTCGCCTGTCCATATAACGGTGCTGCCGCCGCGGCCGCTGCCGTTTGATGTCGACCAGGCTAACGCTCGTGTCGGGCAAGTCGTCCGGAGCGCGACAACGTTCGAAGTGGAGCTCTCCGAAGTCCTTTGCTTCCCGGAAACAGACTTCCTTTACCTCGATATCGACACCGGCAGCCTGCAAATTCGCGAATTGCATCGAGAGCTTAATACGACCGAGCTTTACTGTGCTGAAGCGTACGAGTTTCGTCCGCATATCACATTGGGTGGTCCGGTTCCGCGGGATTTGATGAGCGAAACGCAGCAGCGCGTAGCGGAAGAATGGCGCAACTCGAGTTGCCCGCGCCGCCTGCGCGTTGAGGAACTCGTGTGTCTCTGGCTTGCACCCGGCAGCGAAAGCAGGGAGTGGTCGCGTGCCGGCTCGTTTTCTCTTCAGCGGGAAGCGAGCAGACAAACCGCCGCCGGCGCTCAAGTCCCGCCGGCGCTCAAGTCATAGATCGAAAATACTGAGCTGTCGCTCTTCTTTCCGCGCCGGCTCGCGTCCTTTCAGCGGGTAACCTGGCCCGCCGACCACGCCGCGCAGTTCCGTCCCGGCCAGCGCTGATCGCGGAATGAATACTCTCTGCCGGCTGGCGCGCGCCTGCGGCGGAACCACGAAATACCCGCTCGCCGGCCACTCCAGCAGATTGTGCGAAAGAATCCCGTCAAGCAGTGTCCCGTCTCGAAACTTAAACCGCGTCCACAAGCCCGGAACGCGCGGCCGCCGTTCAAAGAGATTATGCTCGCTAAACAGATCAGACTTGCCGCTCTCGGAGACAAAACACAGTGCTTTACAGCTTTCGAGCGAGCAAATTTCGAGATGCCCTTCGCGTGTCATCCATTCGAGCCGGTCATCCCGCAGAAACGAAGCGGGATGGATGGGATCGAACTGGACAACTCCTTCTGCCGGTTGGCGATCCCAACGGTACAGAATCGCCCTTTTTGCGGTGCTAAGAGCCAAGTGAAAAGCAGTTACTCGTTTGTTTCAAACAATTTGTCGGATATTGTATCATTGATGCAAATGGGTGGCTCGGGAGCTATGGAGGACAAAGTCAGCCGTTACCTCCATCATTGCCGGGCCGAAAAGGGTTTATCTTCCAACAGCTTACAAGCTTACGCCAGAGACTTGCGCCGCTTTGTGAAATACTCGGAGCCCGTCTCCTGGGCCGGCATCTCTCTGGAAACCTTGCGCTTCTATATTGATCACCTTCGCACGCGCGGCCTGTCGAACCGCTCGATCGCCAGGCACGTTACTACCCTGCGCGGGTTCTTCGGATTTTTGTGTGAAGAAGGCGTGCTGGGGCATGACCCGACCGAGTTGCTGGCATCGCCTCACATTGGCTCGTCACTTCCCAAATATCTCGATTTGCCCTCCGTGGACCGCCTTCTCGAGTCGCCTGCCGGGGAGTCCGTCACTGGAATACGGGATCGCGCCATGCTGCAGGTGCTCTACGGCAGCGGTCTGCGCGTAAGCGAGTTGATCCGGTTGCGGGTCTCCGATCTGGATGAATCGTCCGGCGTCGTGCGCGTGATTGGCAAGGGCGATAAGCAGCGGTTGATCCCGATCGGGCGCGCGGCGCTCGCCGCTGTCGCTGAATATCTGCGCGAACAGCGTCCCGCCCTGCTGAAAGGACGCGTCAGCCCGTTCCTGTTCGTGAGCGCGCGCGGCTCGGCTCTGACCCGCCAGGGATTCTGGAAATTATTGCGCGGGCACGGGCGGCGTGCCGGCATCTTTCGTTCCCTCAGCCCGCACGTGCTGCGCCACACTTTCGCCACGCATTTGGTCGAAGGAGGAGCCGACCTGCGCAGCGTGCAGGCAATGCTCGGCCACGCCGATATCGGAACCACGGAAATATACACGCACGTCATGCGGTCGCGCTTGAAACAAGCTGTCGATACGCATCATCCACGGGCCCGCCGCAAGGGTGCGCCTTTGTCCGGTGGAAAGGGAGGGTAAGGGATTGAGCGATTACATGTTCATGCTGGACAGCCACCTGAACAGCGAGCAGGGCAAGGCGCTGGCTGCGGTCCATGACGCTGCCGAGCAAGCAAATCTCAATCTGTTCCTCACAGGTGGCGCCATGCGCGATATGATGGGCGGCTTTCCGATCCGGGACCTCGATTTTACAGTAGAAGGCGGAAGCGTCAAGTTCGCCCGCAGTGTCGCGCAAAAAGCGCATGCCGAAATTGTTGAAGTCGACGACACTCGGAAGAGCGTTGAATTATTGTTTCCGGGTCACGTGAGCGCCAGCATCTCCATCGCTCGCCAGGAAAAATACCCGAAGCCCGGCGGTAAGCCGCAAGTGACGGCTGGCAGCATCCACGAGGATCTGCGCGGACGCGATTTTACGGTGGATGGTATCGCGTTATCACTCGGTAAAGCCTCGCGCGGGCTGCTGCTCGATCCCACCAACGGGCTGGGCGATCTTGCCCGTAAAGAGCTGCGCGCTATCAGTAATTACACCCTTTACGATGATCCGTCGCGAATCCTACGCATGATCCGGCTGCGGGTACGCCTCGGATTCTCCATCGAAGAGCGTACGCTGAATCAATATCGCAACGTGCGCGAAGCCGGGCTCGACGCCAGGATTCCTGCCTCGGCATGGCAGCGTGAACTGGAGCAGATCGGGAACGATCCTCTTGCCGGGGACATTCTCAAGGCCTTTGAAGAAGAGAAGCTGATCCAGTTGCTCTCGCCCGCGCTGGCTGGCGCCAAGCTGAATCCGGCTGGTTTTCAGAAGCTGCAGAAAGCGCGACAGTCGCTGCCGTTTGGAACCGATCTCCATGCCAATTTCCAGGCGCTCTTTTTGTTTCTGCTGCTCGAAAAACTGTCGCCCCGCGAGCGCACACAGCTCATACGCACCGTGGGGTTTCGCAAAGAACATCTGGATGCCGCCTCGCGGCTCGAAGCTCGCGCCGGCAAAGTAGAAAAGGAGCTTGCGACCGCCAAGCTTACCAGACCGTCGGCCCTGTATGCCTTGCTGCACAAAGTATCGGGTGAGATCCTGCTTTTTCTGCTGGCGCGTTCGGGCCAGCGCCTGGTGCTCGATCGCATCAAGAACTACCTGCAAAAGTATCTGCCCGCTTCCCAGGAGATCACCGATCACGATGTGATCGAAAAAGGCGGCGTGCCGGGTACCCCGAAATTCCAGAGGATCAAGGAACAACTCATTGCCGCCCGGCTCGACGCCAAACCGAAAAAGGTAGTCGTCGAAGAACCGCCGCCACCGCCGCCGGGCGGGCCTGGAAGACGCTCGATCAGTATCGCGCGCTAAATCCTGTGGAGTAGACCTTTCGGTCTGCAATTGTTTTTTTTCAACAAACGCTAACAACAGCAGGGCTGCGGACGCTGGTTACGGCTGATTGGCGATCACAAACGGCTGGCTCGCGGTGTATTTTTGGCCGTCGGCGGCGAGCGCGCGTATTTCCAGCGTGTGCGAGCCGTTGGCGAACGGCGTTGTATCGAGCGTATAGTTCCAGCCGACGTTCGGGCACCCCCCTCCGTTCGGATACGCAGCACAAACGTCGGCGCGTGTGCCGCCATAGGAAGCGATACCATTCACCAGGCCATCTACCAGAACGTTCACACTGACAACCTGCGCGCCGCCCGTATTCACTGCCCAGCCGCCCACGTGTGCAAGACCGGTGAGTGTTTCGTTGGTGGTGGGGATATCGATCGCCACATGCACCGGAGTGGACGAAGAGTTGCCTACCTGGAACGTCGTCGTAAACGTCGAGCTCTGTCCGCCCGCGGTTGTGCCGGTAACGGCCAGTACGTGAGTGCCATCACTTAGCAGCGTCGTATCGAGCAGATAGTTCCACCCGACGTTCGGGCACCCGATGGCGCCGGGAGTCGCATTGCATGCATCCGTCCGTTTCCCGCCGTACGAAGCATTTCCGAGCGAGAGGTTATCGACTGCGACCGTGACATTGGAAACCGCCGCCAGTTGATCGATGACCCAGCCACCGATGCCTGTCAGCCCGCTGAGCGGACCCATCTGCGCGTTTGGCCTGTCGATCGCCATCTTCATTGGATTTGAAGTCGTCCAGTTCGCAACGGTAAAGGTCGAAGAAATAGTACCGGCAGCCGGCGAGTTGTTTGCCGGCGCCGTGATCGTCGCCGTATGGCTGCCGTTTGCAAGTTTCGTCGTATCGACTGGAAAACTCCAGCCGACGTTTGGACAATTCGAACTCGTCGAATAAATCGCGCAGACGTCCGGCCGGTTCAAACCGTAGGTAGACGCCCCCTGCTCGACGCCGTCGATAGCCACCTTCACGCCAGTAACACGTCCTCCAGCCTGAACAGCCCATCCGGCAAACGTCACCTGCCCGAGCAGGATCGAATTCTGGGCGGCCGGCGTGTCGATATTCATAGCAAACGAGCTCGCGCTGGCATCGTTGGCAATGGTAAATACACGCGTCGCGGTTGTGAACTGGCCGGCAGCGGTCGCTGCGCGGATCTGCAGCACATGCGTGCCATTCACAAACTGCGTTGTGTCTATAGGAAGGTTCCAGCCGACATTCGGACAGCCGGGCGCCCCGGGATGCGCCTGGCAGACGTCATCGCGCGTGCCGCCATACTGAACAACCCCGTATGGCTGCCCGTCGATGCTTGCGGTCACCGCGCTGATCGCAACGGTTGTGCCAATCGTCCAGCCGCCGAAGCCGGTGCCGCCGCTGAAAGCGCCGCTCTGCCCGGAAGGCGTATCGATCGTAAGCAGAATCGTGTTCGTGGGCGTATTGGCAACGATAAAGTCTCTTGACACGGTAGAGTACTGCCCGCCGGCACTCTGCGCGGTCACGCTTAATGTGTGCGGACCGTCCGCCAGCCCGGTTGTGTCGAACAGGAAGTTCCAGCCAACATTCGGACAGCCGATATGCCCGGGATTCCTGTTACAAACATCATCGCGCTCGCCGCCGTAGTTAGCGGCGCCATAGGAAACGCCGTCAACCGCAATCGTCACCTGCGAGATAGCAGATAGATCGCTGATAGCCCATCCCCCGAGCCCCGCCGCACCGCTGAGTATCTGAGTCGCCGCGCTTGGGCTATCAATATTGACATTGATAGGATTGGCCGTCGTCCAGTTCGCAACCGTGAATGTTGCTGCCGACGTGTACGCGGCGCCGTTACTGGAGGTAACGGTTACATCGAGTTGATGCGGTCCGTTGGCCAGTTGCGTGGTGTCGACCAGCACCGACCAGCCGACGTTCGGACAATTCGCGCTCGAATAGAGAGAGCAAACGTCGGATCGCCGGGCTCCGTAGGTGGCTTGCCCAAAGGGAATGGAGTCAATCGAAATCGCCACGCTGCTGACGGAACCGGAAGTCGCAAGCGCCCAGCCGGAAAACGTGGCGAGCCCGATCACCGACGAGTTCAGGGGAGACGGGGAATCGATTCCGGTGCGTGTTTGCGGCGTTCTGGCGTTTGCATTGTTCCAAAGAATCGCAAGAAAATATCCGTTAACAGAACCGAGGCCAGTCGCGAGATCATAGCCTACCCCGGCCTGATACGATGCGTTGGCTATGCCGTATCCTGCTTCTCCCGGAACAGCGTTATTCCCAAGCACAATATCGTTGAAAATGCAGGCGAGCGCCGAATTGGAGGAACTGCCGCATGATGAAGCGTACTCTGTCGAGGCGAGTCTATACAGATTCGCGGCCGCTTGGCCCTGCCGCGATCCTGTGTACTGCACCACGAGCGCCATCATCGCCGCAAAGGCAGGAGTCGCTGCCGAGGTTCCGCTGACGCCTGAAAAATAACTACGTCCCAGCTTTGTCGTACACGAACCGTCGAGACACAAAAGATAAAAATCATGGCTGGCCGATGTCAGCGAAACGTCTGGTATATCGCGGGCGCCATCGTTCGGCATCCCGATCGCTCCCGTTTGCCACGAAGGTTTCGGAAAGAGAATACTTGCTCCGCCGCCACCAGCCCAGATGCCCGCGTTCGCCCCACATTGTGCTGCAGTACAACTTTCGTTCCAGGCAACTTCAGGAATGTAGCCATAAGCAGACCCGAATCCAATGTCGTTCGAAGGAGACCAATATTGATTGCTGCCGTTTTCGTTGAATTGTGTTCCCCCTACCGCGATGTTGTATGGCGTCGACGCCAGGAGATTCACGGATTTCGGACCGCGGGCCACGGTAACCGATGCCGGATCGTCACATCCTTCGGCTCCTGAATCGCCTGCCGCCACCGTATACGTTATGCCCTGCGCTGCGGCTTGCTGCGCCAGCGATAAATAGAATTGCGCTTCCGCGGGTGTATAGGCGGCTTCGCAAGCACCGTAACTTTCCGTCATTACGTCGGCGAGATTGTTATCAATAATGTATTCTTCCGACAGATCAACGCCGTCCGTCGTGTTTGTGGAAGCGGAAACAACTAATTTCACCGTTGCATTAGGGGCAAGCGCAGCCGACCACGACGCGTCGAGCACAGCTTCCGCCTCGTCGCCGGCTGCCTTATCTCCGGGATCGATGCCATTGACGACAATCTGGGGCAGGTTGTTCGGTGTGCCGAAAGCATTCTTAAAATCCTGTATGTCCTGTATTTTGATGTTGCTGCGCGCAACGACTGCGATCGTCGCGCCGCTGCCGTCGGCGATTCCGTTTAGATTCGATAGGCCGTAAATCGACCTGAAATCTTGCGGCGCCAGCGCATGCTCGCCAGTTGAACCTGTAAATTGCGGCATCACTCCCGCTTCGACCTGCACGGCCTGCGGCTTGATATTTGAAATCTGCGACACTTTTCGAAAATTATGCAGAGTCGCCACGCCCGCCACCACCGATGTAATCGCCGCTGGAATTTCCGGATCGCTCGCGTTCGCCCAATGCTGTTCGCCGTTCACGACATAGCTATGGATTTCGGTGTGAAACGCCTCGGATACCTGCGCCGCGGTACCCGAAAATTCGATCACGTTATGTGCATTGGCTACGCGACCGATGCGAAAGCCGTGCCCCTGTAGCCAGCCGGTGATCTTCGCCACATCGGCATCGGCTGCACCGAAGCGTGCCCCGAATTCGGCCGGAGTCAGCCATTTGTGATATTGCTTCGAGCCCGGATCCTGCTGCGCCGCCAGCAGCGCCTCGAGTTCCGCCTCGCGATCCGGGCTCGGCTTTAGAACAAGAAGCATGCGCTCAAAAGGAAGACTCGCGGGCGCGCGCCCGCGATCGAATGCCGCCTGAGCCAGCGGGTGCGTGCCGTGCGCCAGCCGCTGCAGGTGGGTTTCGTCGATGTTGCTAACAATGCGAGCCCGCCGCGACTGCGCATTTACGCTTGTGCCAAGCGAAACCGCCAGAGCCGCCGCGGCCAGGATCGAGCCGGGGTGTTTGAACATGAAAGATACCAACTTACCTGAAGCTGGCCGAATTGACGATACCCCGCTTTTGCGGGTTGCATACTTTACATTTCAGCCCGTAAGCCGGTCGAGCCGCTCCGCCGCCGCTTCCAAGGTTTCGAGCTTCTTGGCGAAGCAAAAGCGGATCAGGCGCGCTCCATCCTCCGGACGCGAGAAAAAACTCGATCCCGGTACCGCCGCGACTCCCGTAACTTCCAGCAGATGTTCGCAGAAAGCTATGTCATCGCGGAACGGAAATGCGTAAATGTCGCACAAAATGTAATAGGCGCCTTTCGGCACAAAACAGCGGAAGCCTGTCTTCTGCAGAATGCCGAGCAGCAGATTTCGCTTCGTTTCGTAAATTTGCGCGAGCTGTGCGAAGTAGCCGTCCGGCAGGCCGAGCGCCGTTACCCCCGCTTGCTGGAGCGGCGAGGCCGCCCCGACCGTCAGAAAATCGTGAACTTTGCGAATCGAAGCCGTCAGTTCCGGGGGCGCCACCACCCAACCGACGCGCCAGCCTGTCACCGAAAACGTCTTGCTGAGGCTATTGACCACGATCGAGCGCTCGCGCATGCCGGGAAGCGTCATCGCCGGAACGTGTTCGGCGCCATCGAAAAGAATGTGCTCGTAAATCTCGTCCGTGAACAGATAACAATCGAATTCCTGGCAAAGCTCTGAAATGACGCGTAATTCTTCGCGCGAAAAGACGTGACCGGTCGGGTTGTTGGGGGTATTGACGATGACCGCCCGAGTTCGTTTGGTAAAAACGGCCCGTAATTCTGCGGCGTCGAACGCCCAATCCGGCGCCCGCAACGGAACGTAGCGGCAAACGGCGCCGCTCAGCAGCGAATCCGGCCAGTAGTTTTCATAGAACGGCTCGAAGACGACGATTTCGTCGCCCGGGTTGAGCAGCGCGAGCATGGTGGCGACCATGCCTTCGGTTGCGCCGCAGCAGACGGTAATTTCAGTTTCCGGATCGAGATCGACCGAGTAAAAGCGCCGGTAATAATCAGCTATGGCGCGCCGGAACGGTTCTGAGCCCCAAGTGATGGAGTATTGGTTCACGTCGTACGCGATGGCCTGTTGCGCGGCGGCTTTGACTTCGTCGGGCGCGGCGAAATCCGGAAAGCCCTGGGCGAGATTGATCGCGCCTCGAGCGAGCGCTAGGCGAGTCATTTCGCGGATGACCGATTCTTTGAAGTTGGCGATACGGTCGCTGCCGGTGCGGCGTGTCGAAGCGACGGGCATGTCGTGATTTTAGCGAGCGTGAATGCTCACATAATCAAAGGCTGCGCTGTCGGAGCCCTCCGGCACGCCTTCGATGCGGATACGATCTCCCGCGTTCAAAGCGATTTTCGGGATCATGCGCCGCGTTGATGTATCGCCGTTCGGGATCTTTGCGGGCAGCGTTGCATCTGCAGTCCAGGCAGCGATCTCGCGATCGTTGACGAACAGCGCAAAACGCGCAGCACCGCCGGGCAGGTCGAAATACTGCACGGCGAGGTCGGACGTGCCGCTCTTACCGGAGTAAACGAAGCTCGCCGTGCATGGTGTCTGTCTACAAACGATTGCTTTTCCGCCGGAAGCATCTTCCCACGGCGTCACGTCTTCAATTGTGTAGCCGCCGAGCTGCATGTTCTCTGCTTCCAGGCGGTCCGGATAATGTCCCACGCGGCCCTTTGTATCCGGGATGCCTGACTCGCGTGCAAACCAGTTGCAGACGGCATCGCGCCAGACGATCGAGTGTCCGGCCTGGTAGGTCAATTGCGCGAGCACGTGCTCGAAGCGCGCATCGTCGATCTTGCCGCGCAACGCGGCCCAGCGCTCTGGAAATTGCTGTGCTTCATCCGCCGCGGCGTAGTGCGAATCGTAAACATGCTGCACGACGGTTTCGCCCAAATGCAGGCGGTACATATAGGGCACATGGTGAAAGAAGAGCAGCAGATCATCGGGAGTAGTCGCAAGCGATTCGTAGATGCGCGCGACGGCGGCCGGATATTGGCCGGTAAAGCCGGTGCCGGTGGCGACGGTGCGGTCCATGCCGATGCCTTCGTGATCGGCGCGAATCCACTGTCCCCAGCCGTTGCGTTCGGCGCTCTCGATGCCTGGGCCGTAGTGGCTGTGCAGAATATCGGTCAGCGTGCCGAGCCCGAGCGGCCCGGTGTAGTTTTCATAGACATGCCAGGAGCGCAGCAGGAGATCGCCGATCGTTTTCACAACCGCCGGATCGCTGCCCCAGTTCAGATGCGTCCATTCCTGCGCGATTGTGGCGACCGGCAGATTCGGATTCCAGGCGAGGCGGCCGAAGGCGTACAGATTCGCTAGGGCGAGATCGCTGCCGAGCCAGTTTTCGCTGTTGCCGACGTTGGCGACGCCGACAAAGCCGCCCAGCGGCCGGTCGTGCGTTTTGCCCGAAACGATTTGAGCGACGGTCGCACCCGGCCCAAATGAGAAGTCCAGCACTTGTTTCCACATCGGCGCAAGAAAACACAGGTGGCGCTGC
>DATBGM010000098.1:0-10309 GCA_036557945.1 Bryobacteraceae bacterium
GCAATCGGGCGAGCGCAAAACGGTGCCGCTTGAAGCTCTGCTCGCCACGCGTCTGACCGGCATTTACAGCACGAATGCCGCCGGCCCTCAACGTATCCAGTTCCTGCGCGACGGAACAGCAATCCTCGAGGAATCCAATACCTCGTACGGCACCGGCAAATGGCGTACCGACGGCGAAAATATGATCCTCATTCGAAGCGACGGCCAGCGTATTGTATGGCCCCGCTCTTCACTGTTACCGGTCACAGGCATCCCCGCAGGCACGCGTCTCAACCTCCGCTTGCTTGAACCTCTAAATTCCGAAACCGCCGAGGAAGGCGATCCAGTGCGCGCTGTTCTCGTCTCTACGGCAACGATCAACAATGTCATCCTGATTCCGCAAGGTAGCGAATTCCAGGGACGCCTCACGAAAGCTCATGGCGTCGGCTGGGCTGTCAAACACGAAACCGCGGCGCTTACGCTCCAATTCGACACCGTCAGATTTCCGGACGGGAATTCTGTTCCGATCCACGCCCGGCTGTACCAGGTCGAGAATTCACGCGAGTCTGTCGATAACGGCACAATTCGAGGCATCCGCGCCACCGGGACGCCAGGCCATTCCGTCGAAAGCAAGGTTGCCTCTGTAGCGGCGCTCGATCCGGTGGCGTACCTGTTCACCACGACGTCCGCGACCGCCACCCTCGGTTTTGCCGAACCGGAAATTCTCTACCCCGCCGGAACCGAGATGCTGATAGAACTCACCGCTCCGCTCCTCACGTCGAAAGCCTACCCGCGCACAGTGCCGCAGTTTCCGGCTTCCGAATCCGATCAGCGCAAACTCGCGCAAATGGTTCGCAATCTGTCGTTCCGCACCGTCACGAAGGGCTCGAATAAACCTTCCGATCTCACCAATCTCGCCTTCATCGGTCCACCCGACGCGTTGCGCCGCGCCTTCAAAGCTGCCGGTTGGATTAGCGTCGATACGCTTACCGCCGGTTCAACCTTCATGACGATAAAGACGGTCGGCGGCAACCAGATCTATAATCAGGCGCCCATGTCCACCCTGCTTCTCGACGAACGGCCGCCTGTTTTCACTCTGACGAAGACTACCGATACGTTTTCCTCGCGTCATCACCTGCGCGTTTTCGATCCGCTTATCAAATACGATGGGGTAACCGTCCTCACCTCCTCGTCTACACAGGACATCGGCATCGCTTTTTCCAAGAAGCAGAAGACGTTTATCCACGTCATTGACGAATACATCGATAACGAACGCGCGAAAGTGGTAAACGATCTCGAATTCACCGGCTGCGTGGAGGCCATGAATCTCGTTCCGCGCCCCTGGGTTCCACAGGATGCATATAATTCAACCGGCGACAGGCTTCGCACCGACGGAGCCATTGCCGTCATGCGCATCAGCGATTGCACGCACCCGAGGACCACTCCCGATACGCCCGCGGCACCGCCCAACCGCTTTAAGCGCGTTACACGCGATACCATGCTTACCTTGCGCAACGATGTCTACCGCGGCAACCTTGTCTATCAAGGCATAAGCGGCGTTCTTTGGACCAGGAAGTACGTCGCGACCCGCGACCAGCTCAAGCCGGACTCAGGCGCGTGGCGCACCACCGATCAATCGGGGACGGAGTTCAAAGGCCTGGGCAATCTCGAGCGCGAGCGCCAGTCCTCCGAACGAATCACATCGGTCGAGGCCGCCAGCACAGTCCAGGAAGAAACCGCCGCGGCTAGGGCGCTTGAAGAGTCTCATCGCTGGGATCCGCCGCGGTATGAAATCGCCGTCCACGGCGGCTACCTGAATTACCCCTCCATCCGTCAGGAATTCGCGATTTTTACCGCTGTTCCGAAAGACCTCAACAATCCCAACCAAACGCCCTATATCACCGCTCTCGGGAACGAATTCGGAGACGGCTGGACGGCGGGCATTTCCATGACCCTGAACACCTGGAAATGGCTCTCGAACGAGTTTACGTATACATATGAGCGCGGGAAATACGAGTACGCCAGTATCTTCACCAAGCCCACTGAGATTTTCGATCAAGGCACGGCCGGCTTGGTCACTCGTGAGTTCGATTACAACCTGCTGTGGAATCTGCGT
This sequence comes from Bryobacteraceae bacterium, assembly GCA_036557945.1. Classification (GTDB taxonomy): domain Bacteria; phylum Acidobacteriota; class Terriglobia; order Bryobacterales; family Bryobacteraceae; genus Bog-105. The sequence continues at coordinate 2,096 of DATBGM010000098.1, forward strand.
CCGCCACGCTCCCGTTGGCGCCCGTATATAGCGGTCGGTCCCGCACTGATCATGACCTCGTTATCTGATGCCACGCTAAAGAAACCGGCCGGTCCGTTCAAACTCGGATTGCAGAACGTCGGGCTGCTTGTCGCCGCCTTCGACATGGGTAGCACACCGCCGCTCGACGGCGGCGGAATCTTCGCGCTCGGCTTACAATACGGCGCGGGTATTAAGTTTCGGGTACATCCGCGCATTACTGTGCGGGCAGATTTTCGCGAGACCTGGAGCAAGAACCCGCGGTTCATCACTGACAGTTACACCAAGGAATACTTCCTCGAGGAAGACTACGCCACAATTATCTTTCGTCAGGGCCTGGATCATGCCTACCGGCCTGATCGCTACAGCCTGGGCGTCGCATTTACGTTCTAGGAACGCTTCAGCGTCCCGATGAGCCGAAGCCGCCCCCGCCGCGCGCGGAATCGGCAAGCTCGCTCTCCTCCCACTCCACGGCCTCATAGCGTGCCACAATCATCTGGGCCACGCGGTCGCCTTCGTGAATTTCGTATGCCACGTTCCCCAGATTCAGCAGAATGATCTTCAACTCTCCCCGATAGCCGGGATCGATCGTCGCAGGCGAGTTCGGCAGCGTGATGGCATGCTTCAGCGCGAGTCCGCTGCGTGGCCGTATCTGCACCTCGAATCCGCTCGGTATCTCAAGTGCCAGCCCGGTGCGAACAGCACGTGGAATATTCGGCTCGAGCACAGCGCCTTCGATCGTCCGTACATCCATTCCGGCATCTTCCAAGGGACCGTGGGCGTATTCGGGCAGATGCGCCTTTTCATCCAGTTTCTTGATTCGGATTCGCATGAGAGAATCCGTTATGATCCCACGATCGATCGAAAGCTCTCGATCCGGACGCGCCGGTTCCGCTGTCGATATGCCCTGCTCCAAACGTGTCCTCACCGTTGCACCCATGCCGCCCGAGAAGATCGCCTATGCTCTCGCGCGCTACAGCCGTTCCCCCGATTCCATCCGCGAATCGCTCGCCTGGGTACGTACGCATGACTCCTCGAAATTTCTTGAGAGCTTTTATTTTCAGTACGGCCACGCTTCTATCGCCGATCTCGGCCATGTGACAGTTTGCTTTGAAAATGTTTCCGAACTGGCCGCCACCGAAATCGAAGATGAGCAGCTTTGGGACGGGCAGGCGCGCAGCTCGCGCTATCAGGATTTTTCGAAAGCGGGCATTATTGTCCCGCCGGAATTGGTGCCCTCCGAGCAAAGCGTTTATCTCCATGCCGCCGAGCAATTACTGAACGCATACCGGCTGGTACAGGAGCAGGTCGCGCACGATCTCGAGGAGAAACTGCCCCGCCCCGAAGAGATGAAGCCGGATGCGTATCGCCGCAATCTTGCTGCCCGCGCCTTCGACGTGGCTCGCTATCTGTTGCCATTCGGTATTCCGACCGGCATTGGCCAGGTCACAAGCATCCGCACGCTGGAAAAACAGATCCGCCGTTTGCGTGCTTCCGAATTTGCGGAACTACGCGAAATTGGCGAAGAGCTCAGCCGGGCCTGCGCAGAACCTGCCGAATGCCTTTGGGATGATGACCAAACGAGCGAACCGGTGGCCCCGACGCTCGCTCGTCATGCACACGGAGACGATTCCGTCCGGCATCTCCGAGCGGACGTAGCCGAGTGGGCCGCCCATCACCTTCCGGTCCAAAGCAGGATGCAGGTTCCGGACGTCGATCTCGTCGAACCGGCGGATCGCTCCGCGGATTTGTGCGCAACGCTGCTCTATCCAGTGACCGACCGGCCATTTCGCGAACTCTACGAAATCGCCCGCTCATGGTCAAACGACCGCCGGCGGGAATTAATCGAGGTTGCACTCGGCAGGCACAACCGGCGCGACGAACTGCCGCGTCACTTCCGCGGCGCACCTTACGTCTTCGACATGGTGATGGACATCGGCGCTTATCGAGATCTGCACCGGCACCGGCGCTGCCAACAACTACGGCAGCAGTACACGAACCGCCTGGGTTACGCGACCCCCGCTATCATCGAATCCTGCGGCTTGCAATCGATTTACAGCGACGCGCTCGCTCAAGCTGATTCCGCTGTCGCGCGCTTGCCGCATCCCGCGGCGCAATACCTGTTGCCCTTCGCAGCCCGCTCCCGTTTTCTTTTCAAGATGGATTTCGCCGAGCTCGAATACATTTCGCGCTTGCGGAGCGGTGTGAAGGGCCACTTCTCCTACCGAACTGTCGCCTGGGAGATGAAGCAGGCGATGGAGCGTCACGATCCGGCACTCGGAAGTTTGATCGAAGCAACGCCACCCTGGGTCGAAGACCCGTTAAGAAGGTAGACCGAAGACCCGTTAAGAAGATAGACCGAAAACCCGTTGAGACGCTAAGCCAAATTTAAGGTCTTGCGCACGGTGCCGCGCTCATTTTGGATTTTCTGCTGCAGAAGCATGATCGAATAAATCAACTGCTCCGGACGCGGTGGGCAGCCCGGCACGAACACATCGACCGGAATCACCTGATTCACCGGAACCAGCGCGTAATTGCTGAAGACGCCGGTTGATGTGGCGCACGCGCCCATCGAAATCACCCACTTAGGTTCGGGCATCTGCTGGTACAAACGGCGAATCACGGGCGCCATTTTGTTCGAAACGCGTCCGGCGATAATCATCAGATCCGACTGCCGCGGCGAACCGCGCATCACTTCAGCTCCGAAGCGGGAGATGTCATAGCGCGACGCCATCATCGCCATCATTTCGATCGCGCAGCAGGCGAGCCCGAAACTCATCGGCCAAATCGAGTTCTTCCGCGCCCAATTCAGCGCATTGTCGAGGGTAGTCGTGATCACGCTCTCGCGAATCAGGGCATCCGCCTCGTCATCGATGCGCGCGAAAAGCTCGGGTGGCTGGCTGATTTCAAATCGTTCCGAATCGCCCACGGCTTCATTGTCCCATGGACATTTGCTCGCGCTCGAGTAACGCACTCTTACGCTCAATCCCCCAGCGGTAACCGGAAAGCGCACCGTCTTTCCTCACAACACGATGGCAAGGGATGGCTACGGCGAGCATATTCGATCCGCATGCCGCTGCCACTGCGCGCACAGCCCGGGGCGTTCCAATACGACGGGCAATTTCGTCGTAGCTTGCCGTCCGTCCAGCGGGAATTTCGCGGAGCGCCTGCCAGACACGCTGCTGGAAAGCCGTTCCGCGCATATCGAGCGGCAAATTCAGAGCCTGTTCGGGATTTTCGACAAGCCCCACCACGCGCGCCACCCAATCCTCGAACTCCCCGTCATCGCCGACAATATCCGCCTTTGGAAACCGTTCCTGCAGATCGCCTATCAGGCGCTCCGGATCGTCGCCCAGCAGGATCGAGCACACTCCTCTTTCTGTCGCGGCGACCAGAATCGATCCGAGCGAACACTCGCCGATCGCGAAGCGAATGGACATCGCGCTGCCTCCAGCCTGGAACGTCTTCGGCGCCATGCCGAGCAGCTCGTTTGATTTCGCGTAGAAGCGTCCGTTCGATTGAAAGCCGGCCTGGTAAATCGCCTCCGTCACCGGCCTGCCGCGCCGGAGTTCCTTTTGCATGCGCTCTCTGCGGCGCGCGGCGAAGTAAGCGTGAGGCGTCACGCCTGTCACTTCTTTAAACACACGCTGAAAATGGAACCGGCTCATTCCCGCTTCCAGCGCAATCGCCTCCAGGTCCGGTTTCTCTTCGCTTGCGAGCTTACGACATGCTTCACAGATCGCCGCTCCGCGTTCGGCGTCCAAACCGGCCCCATCGGGACGGCAGCGCCGGCACGCCCTGAAGCCGGCCTTCTCTGCCGCTTCCCGAGTTTCGTAAAAACGCACGTTCTCGCGTCGCGGCCGGCGTGCCCCGCACGATGGCCGGCAGTATACCCCGGTCGTTTCTACTGAATAAAAGAACGTGCCGTCGGCAGCTTTTTCATGTCCAAGGACGGCATCCCAGCGCTCCACATCCGTCAAATAGGTTTTCATGCTTATATTTTTGGATGTCTGAGCAGCGCGAAAAACTCCGGTTTTTGCTCTCAAAACAAGAAAGGCTGTCCGGCGCAGTCAATATTTGCGCATCACCGCCAGTACACGCCCCTGAATCTGCAGATTGGCTGCGTTTACAAAAATCGGCTGCATCGCAGCGTTCGCCGGCTGTAAGCGCACGCGGCCGTCCGCCTCCAGATAGTACCGCTTTAAGGTCGCTTCACTGTTATCCACCAGCGCAACGACAATTTCACCATTCCGTACGTCCGTCGTCTTCTCAATTAACACGTAGTCGCCGCTGCAGATGTGGTCTTCGATCATCGAATCACCCCGAACTTCGAGGGCAAACGTGTTGCCGTCTCGCGCGAAATCGGAAAACTGCAAGACCTCGGGATTCGGAATCGCCTCGACGGGCGCGCCCGCCGCAATCCGCCCCAGCAGGGGAATATGAACGGTTGCCGCCGTCGCAGTTCCGCCCGCCTGTTCGCGAAAAAACCTTTCCGCTACTTCCAGGGACCGGCTGTGATTGTAGTTGCGTTTCAGATACTGTTTGGTCTCGAGTGCCTGGATGTGCTTGTGTACGGTGGCCAGCGACGCTAGTCCCAAACCGGAAGCAATCTCTTCGTAACTCGGGCTGTAACCGTGCCGCCGGATAAATCCCGCAAGAAAATCCATCAGCTCTTTTTGCCTGCGTGTCAGCGCCATTGGGCCTCCTTCTGCCAGTGTTGGCGAATAAATAACGAAAGTCAATCGGTACAAGCCCGGTACGGACAAAAATTTGTACGCTTTTCGGCATGGGCATCTTCCGTCGATGCTCGGAGCGCCGAGGGTCTTATCAAATCTCGACCGCGATGTGAGAAGGAAACCGGATGAATTTAGTTCGGATTCATCCCGCAAGCGCCGCTGCCGCAGAAATCGGCGCCGCACATGCCGCTGCCACAGCCGGCGGAGACAGATTCAGTTTGCACTCTGCCTGCACGCGCTGCAAACGTAGAATACTGCGTTGTCAGGTGAGCCTGCCCGCAGGAAGGACAGCGCACTTGATCTGCATCTGCTGTCCGGCGCACGAGTTGCTCGAATTGACTGCCGCAATCGTCGCAGGAATATTCAAAAATCGGCATATCTTTCAACGTAACAGGCTTTTCCCATGACGGGAGAAGTAATCCCGCTATTCATGCTTCCCTGAGAGAGCCTTACCACGATCTCGTGCACGCCATAATGTTCTGGTGAATCTGATTCAGGTGATTGTTCTGGCCGTCGTGCAGGGATTGGCGGAGTTGCTGCCGGTTTCCAGCTCTGCGCACGTGGTCGTGGCGGAGAAACTGATGGGACTCGATCCCTCCGCTCCCGCAATGACCCTGCTGCTCGTAATGCTCCATACCGGAACGATGTTCGCCGTGATTGTCTATTTCTGGAAGCAGTGGCGCGATACCTTTTTTCGCGATGCCGAGACCTTTAAGCGCTATGCGTGGCTGCTGATTCTGGCGACAGTCCTGACCGGAGTTGTCGGCCTGGTGATCAAAGAGATCATTGAGAAGGCGCTATTTCGCGGCGAGCCGAAGGCGGAAATCGAACAGCTATTCAGCCATCTGGAACTGATAGCGCCGGCGCTTGCTGCGGCCGGGATTCTGATCTTGATTGCCGGCATCTACGAACGGCGCAATCCGAGAAATGTCAACTTGCAGGATGTTGACCGGCTTACGATGCAGAAAGCCGGCCTCATCGGCGCGGTTCAAGGATTATGTCTTCCCTTTCGCGGTTTCTCGCGTTCGGGAGCCACCATTTCGACCGGCATGCTGGCCGGAGTACCCAAGTTACGCGCCGAGGCATTCAGTTTTGCGCTCGCGGTAATCCTAACGCCGCCGGTGGTGGCGCGTGAAGCGCTGCGACTGATCAAGGCAGAGCAGATTCAGACTGCGGAGAGCCTGCGCGCTGCGCTTACTCCCAGTTTGCTTGGTGCGGTGTTCGCCTTTCTTGCCGGCCTGCTTGCGCTGAAATGGCTGAGCGCGTGGCTGGAAAAAGGCCAGTGGTATCTGTTCGGTATTTACTGCCTGCTCGCGGCGGGAGCGGTTGCCGCGCTGCATCATGCGGGATTTTAACGAAGCGCAGCCCGTCGCACGACTTGCTTCGCGCGTCCGCCTAGGCGGCGGGACTCCGTTTCAACGTTACTTCGATGCCGGTTTGATGTTGGTCAGCGTATAGGTTTCGTCGGAAGCCACTTCAAGCGTCGCGGTGATCCGCTCACCGGTTTTGAGCACGCGGAATTCGTCTTTTGATCGGATCGGGTAATCCATCGTCATCGCCTCCATGTAGTTCGGGATGGCGGCGGCATCAATCGTGGCCGTTTGATGTTGCGAATCGAGGGCGACAATTTTGCCCGAAACAGGATAGTGTCGTACCGGCCCGGTGGCTTTATCGTGGCGGCTGCAAGCAGCCAGCAAGGCCAGCAAAAGAATCGTTATGCAAGTCTTCACGGTTTCTTAAAGCGTAACTGAGCGCTATAATGCGGAGCGGACCGAATCCAAGGAGGGCATAATATGGGGACTCTTGCGCCCGAGCTACCAGCCAGTTCAGGGGAGGGCTTCGCGAGCGATTTAGCGGGCATGGGCAACTTTTTCCTCGATCCAAACGGGGCTGCGAGACGGGTGCACAGCAAATGGTTCTGGATCGGACCGCTCATCGTATTCTCCATCATCTCGGTCGTTGCGAGTTTTCTGATGATCCCGATTGCGCAGCATGTCATGGAGGTCGCACCGCTGCCGCCAAACACCACGCCCGAGCAATATCAGAAAGGCATGTCAATCGGACTAACGATCATGCGCATCAGCATGTACTTTGCGCCGGTGATTGCGGCTGTTTTATTTGCGATTCAGACGGCGGTGCTGCTGGGCTCGAGCGCTGTACTCGGCGTAAGGGCCAGGTTCTGGCAGCTCTTCAACCTGATCACGGGCTGCAGCCTGATCCAGGCGCTTTCGTCAATTGCAGGTCTGATCATTCTCAAGGCAAAAGGCGAAGTGGCGACACGAGCGGAGCTGCGGCCCGCGCTCGGGCTCGACATCTTCATGCCGGAAGGAACAAACAAATTCCTTACGGCATTCCTCGGCTATTTCTCGGTATTTGAGATCTGGTGGATCGTCATGTTGGTCTTAATCTTCGCCGCGGCATTTAAGGTGAGCAGGGGAAAAGCATTCGTTGTCGTCCTGCCGCTGATCATATTGAGTCTGATCTTGCGGCTGATCGGAGCCGCATTCCAGCGTTAGAGACGGAGATCGGTACGCTCTTTCGGTTTACAATGAAGGCGGAAAGCAGGGAAGGAAAATGTTCCGAAGTATTGGCCCGACCGAACTGATCGTGATCATCGCGGTATTTGTCCTGCTGTTCGGGGCGAAGAAGATTCCTGAGCTCGCAAAGGGACTTGGGGAAGGAATTCGGAACTTCAAGAGCTCCGTGAAGAACGAGAGCGAGGAAGCGCCGAAAGAAACAGAAAAAAAGAGTTGAAGCGCTCGGCCCCGATTGAAGAGGCCGAGCGGGCTTGCGGATTACGTTGGGACCTACTTGGCTTTCTTGGGCGGAACGATGGCGTCCTTTACCGATTTCGCTACCCGGAACTTGACAACTCTTTTTGCCGGGATTTTGATTGATTCACCGGTTGCAGGGTTGCGTCCGATGCGGGCCTTGCGTTCGGCGCGGACCAGGCGGCCGATACCCGGCACGATAAATACACCGTTCTTCTTTGTTTCACGGACTGCTAGCTCGCCCAGCGACTCAATGAAGTGCTTTGCGACCCGATTGTTGACGCCGGTGGTCTCCGCGAGTTCTCTGACGATCGCGGTCTGAGTCATTCGTTTTACTTCTGCCATTTTCAATTTCTCCCAGGGGTGGTTGCTCGAAAAGAGCCCGCCATTTCTTGAAACATAACCGTTAGGAAATGTTCCGGCTCCTTCTTGTCAACTCGATGATACGGGAGTCGGATCGGCTTGTAAAGCAAAAAGCGGCAAAAAACCCGCTTTTTTCAGGGTTTTTTTATGCAGATGCGCTTGAAGGTGCCTGCAGACGGGGGTTGGACGATGTCGAGGCTTCTGCTATGTGTCTTTACTATCATGAACGAGAAGACGCCCGGGTGGCGAAACCGGCAGACGCAAAGGACTTAAAATCCTTTTCGCCGCAAGGCGAGTGCGGGTTCAAGTCCCGCCCCGGGCACCAG
>DATBGM010000099.1:0-8444 GCA_036557945.1 Bryobacteraceae bacterium
GAATACAGCTCTGAGAGTGCGGTCAAAACTCTCCTCGCTTCATCGCGAGCACTAGTTAACGAACATCTGCACCTTTCCGTTTCGATGCGTTCATTCCGGGCGGAAGCGCTCGCGGCATTCATCGGCCACCTATTGAATAACGAACCCGAGGCCGCTCACGCAGCTTACAAAACCATTCAGGAGGCATATCCCATTTGGTTGACGCGCGAGCTCAGGGCGGCCCGGAGTTGGTTGAGACACAAAGCAAGAGGAACGGAACGATTTGGGCTGGTGGCCTCATCCGGCGCCCAACGGCTACGCCCAGAGGGAATCTATATCAAAGCGGACATCGAACCGGCAGACTGGTTCTTAAACGATCGTGCGGATGTTCGGTCGTCCTTTTACCTGGAAAATGTGGCGAGTGAATTTGCGGTGCAGGGCCTGGAGTTGGATTGGGTGGGTGTTTGCTGGGACGGCGACTTTTATCATGATCGTACGACCTGGGTGTTTCAGGCCTTTAAGGGTACCAAGTGGCAGTCTATACGAGATGATTTTAGGCGACTATATCTGAAAAATGCCTATAGAGTGATACTGACACGCGCTCGCCAGGGCATGATTCTTTTCGTTCCGAAGAGTAACGGTTCGGATTGGACACGCCCTCCCGGCATTTACGACGGGACGTTCGACTATCTTTGCTCGTGCGGTATTCCGGTGCTCGATACAGGTTCATAAGGATTCGTTGAGTATTTTTGCCAAACGAACTCCGGCCTTGAGGAGCTGTTGGCGCACAACCGGTTTCATTTCATCTATATAGGACGAACGAACGCGCAGGACCAGATTCGAAACTGCAAGCGGAGCTTGCTGGCAGCTCTTCGGAAAGATCACGGGTTGTGTGGGAATGGCGAGCTTACGGTAGATCTGCCGGATGGCGAGTTCGTGCGATTCCCAGGTCCATGCGGTTTCGCTGCCGGCGGCGAGCTGGGCGAGCTCGCTTTCACGGAACGAACCCAGACGGCGGTCCAGATCGGCGGCTAAGTCCCGGTCGTTCAGGCCGATGGCGTTGACGATGGCTCCGTCCCAAAGAGCGTGCAGGTTTTCGGCAGTATAGACCGGAGGCGAAACGCGCTCGCAGTTCCCGCCCAGGTCCGCGTTTGACACGGCGTGCAGCGGCTGATGAAGATCCCCCACGAAATGAACGAGATAGCGCAGGGCGTCGAGCTCGCTCTGGGGCGCGTTGGGCCGGGCTGAGCGGAGTTCGAGGGCAAAAAGGCGGATACGGGCGGTTACGCAATTGTCGTGAGGGCAGCGGGCTGGTATATCGGATTTGGAGTCCTGAAGGGCCAGGTTGATGAAGTGCCAGCGGCCGCTCGTCTGGTTCCTGTTTTCGTCGGGCCAGGTGGAGGCTTGGGCTAAAGCGTCAGCCACCGCCTCGGGAGTGTCCGGGACGCTAAGAATACGCGCGATACGGGTTCGCGCGGCGGGCGTCAAACGGGCGGCGGCGAGCCGGGCAACAGTCCGGTGGCCGGTTTCCCACCAGCCGAAAGCAGGGAACGAAGCCAGAAGTCCCGCAAGCAGGACAGCGGTGAGGCGGGAAAAGACCTGAGTCTTTTTGACTAAGATTACTTGCATCTTTCCCCTATAAGGCGTAATCTAGAAAGCGGGGCAGTATCTTCACGTTGGGTGTAAATCATGGACTTTAATCGTCTGACCGAAAAATCGCAGGAAGCGATTCGCCAGGCACAATCATTGGCAGTCGAGCACGGAAACCAGCAGGTGGATGCCGAGCATCTCCTGCTTGCTTTGCTGGACCAGGAAGGCGGGCTCGCGCCTTCCATTCTGACGCGGGCCGGAGTCCCGGTGGAGCCGCTGCGCCAGCGGGTGCAGCAGGAGATCGACAAGCTCCCTAAGGTTTCGGGCGGTGCGGCGCGCGCCGACCAGGTATACATAACAAACCGCTTATCACAGCTTTTCACACGTGCCGAGGAGCAGGCGAAACGGCTCAAGGACGAGTACGTTTCGGTGGAACACTTGTTGCTGGCGATCGCCGACGACCGGGACGCGGCGGGAAAACTGCTGCGCGACTCCGGCTTGACGCGCGACCGGCTGATGAAGGCGCTGGTGGAAGTGCGCGGCAACCAGCGCGTGACCACGCAGAACCCGGAAGCCACTTACGAGGCGCTCGAAAAGTATGGACGCAATATCACAGCGGCGGCTTCGAAGGGCAAGCTCGATCCGGTGATCGGGCGCGATGAAGAGATCCGGCGTGTGATCCAAGTGCTTTCGCGGCGCACCAAAAACAACCCGGTGCTGATTGGCGAACCGGGCGTCGGAAAAACCGCCATCGTCGAAGGGCTGGCGCAACGTATTGTGCGCGGCGATGTGCCGGAAGGATTAAAAGATAAGCAAGTGGTCGCGCTCGATATGGGCGCACTGATCGCGGGCGCGAAGTTCCGCGGAGAGTTTGAAGAGCGGCTGAAGGCTGTATTGAAAGAAGTGCAGTCGTCCGAAGGCGGCATCATTCTGTTCATCGATGAGCTGCATACGGTAGTCGGCGCGGGCAAGGCCGAGGGCGCCATGGACGCCGGCAATCTGCTGAAGCCGATGCTGGCGCGCGGCGAGCTGCATTGCATCGGAGCGACCACGCTCGACGAGTATCGCAAGTACATCGAGAAGGACGCAGCCTTAGAGCGGCGGTTCCAGACGGTGTTTGTGGATCAGCCGTCGGTGGAAGACACGATTTCGATTCTGCGCGGCTTGCGCGAGCGCTATGAGCTGCACCACGGCGTGCGTATCAAAGATACGGCGCTGGTAGCAGCAGCCGTGCTTTCGAACCGCTACATCACGGATCGTTTTCTGCCGGATAAGGCGATCGATTTAGTCGATGAAGCGGCGGCGAAGCTGCGCACCGAGATCGATTCGATGCCGGCGGAATTGGACGAAATTCTGCGGCGCACGATGCAGCTCGAGATCGAGCGCGAGGCGCTGAAGAAGGAGTCGGATGCGGTTTCGAAAGACCGGCTGGGCAAGATCGAAAAAGAGCTGGCTGAGCTGAAGACGCAATCGAGCGCGCTGCAGGCGCAGTGGGAAGCGGAAAAACAGGCCGTCGAGCGCGTGCGCGGATTGCGTACACAGATAGAGCAGGTGCGGGTGGAGATTGCGCAGGCGGAGCGCGCGTACGACCTGAATAAAGCCGCCGAGTTGAAATACGGCAAGCTGACGCAGCTGGAATCGCAGTTGAAAGCGGAAGAGGCGAAGACGGCGGCCAACCAGAACGGCACGCGGCTGCTTAAAGAAGAGGTCGATGAAGAAGATATCGCCGAGGTGGTGAGCCGCTGGACCGGCGTGCCGGTTTCCAAGCTCCTCGAAGGCGAGATGAAGAAGCTGCTCGCATTAGAAGACGAGCTGCACAAGCGCGTGATCGGCCAGGACGAAGCGGTGCTGGCGGTGGCGGAAGCGGTAATGCGGGCGCGCTCGGGGTTGAAAGATCCGAAGCGGCCAATCGGAAGTTTTCTGTTCCTGGGACCGACGGGCGTGGGCAAAACGGAGCTGGCGCGGGCGTTGGCCGAGTTCCTGTTCGATGACGAGCGCGCCATGATTCGCATCGACATGTCGGAATACCAGGAGAAGCACACCGTCTCGCGGTTGATCGGCGCGCCTCCGGGATATGTCGGCTACGATGAGGGCGGGCAGTTAACGGAAGCAGTGCGGCGCAGGCCCTACTCGGTGGTGCTGTTCGACGAGATCGAGAAGGCGCATCACGACGTATTTAATACCCTTCTGCAGGTGCTTGACGATGGGCGCCTGACCGACGGTCAGGGGCGCACGGTCGATTTCAAGAATGTGATCGTGATCATGACATCCAATATCGGCAGTCATCGCATTCTGGAATACCGCGGCGCGTTTGAAGGCGAAGAGTACCGTCGCATGAAAGATGCGGTGCTCGGGGAGCTGCGGCAGTTTTTCCGGCCGGAGTTTCTGAACCGGTTGGACGAGATTATCGTCTTTCATGCTTTGAGTGAAAACAATCTCAAGCAGATCGTGGAGATTCAGCTTGCCGGTTTGCGCAAGCGGCTGGGCGGGCGGCATATCTCACTCGAGCTTTCGGATGCGGCGCGCACGCGGCTAGTACGAGAAGGTTATGACCCGGTTTATGGTGCGCGGCCGTTGAAGCGGGCGATCCAGCGCGAAATCGAGACCCCGCTCGCCAAAAAAATTCTGTCGGGTGAAGTACGGGACGGGTACGACGTCCGGCTCGATGCGGACCGGGAGGGTTCGGGATTGACGTTTAAGGTAAGTGCGGGTAAGAAGGAGCAGGCGGTAGTTGCGTAGACAGGCGAAGACGCTGGTCCGCGGCAGAATTGCCCCGCGAATCGAAATGAAATTTAGCACGTCTTATGACAGGAAGGATTTTGGAGGGACATGTCTAACGTAGTCCAATTTCGCCGCTCGACCGCGATTCTGACGCTGGTGGCGGCCTCGATCGGCGGCGGCTTGATTGCCGCTTTCGCCGTAGCATCGCATTCGAACACACCGGCCCCGGTTTCGGTGGTGGCGCGGGCGGATACCAGCAATGAAAAGGTAAGCCAGCTTTCCAGTTCGTTCGCCGACATTATTGAAAAGGCGTCGCCGGCGGTGGTGACGATCAGCTCAACGCGCGTCATCAAAGCGTCGGAGCAGCAGAAGAATAACCCGTTCACGGCAGATCCGTTCTTCCGGCAGTTTTTTGGCGGACCGAATGCGCGGCCCAGGGACCAGCGCGAGCACGGTCTCGGCTCGGGCGTAATTGTTTCGCCGACCGGTTATATTCTGACGAACAACCACGTAGTCGACAAAGCGACTTCGCTGAAGGTCGGGCTGTCCGACGGCCGCGATTTCACGGCCAAGGTCATCGGCGCCGATCCGCAGACAGACCTGGCGGTGGTGAAGATCACGGCAAATGACCTGCCGACGCTCGCATTCGCGAACTCGGACGGCGCGCGCGTGGGTGACCTGTGCTTTGCCATCGGAAATCCCTTCCATCAGGATCATACGGTGACGATGGGCATTGTCAGCGCCAAGGGACGGCAGCTTCCGGGCGAATCTACGCGCATTCAGAACTTTATTCAGACGGACGCGGCCATCAATCCCGGTAACTCCGGAGGCGCGCTCATTAACGCACAAGGCAGGCTGATCGGAATTAACACCATGATTCTCACGGGCGGCGGCAGCAGCATGTTCGGCGGTGAGGGCGGAAATATCGGTATCGGTTTCGCCGTTCCTGCCAATATGGCCAAGCAAGTGATGGATCAGATCGAGAAAACCGGCAAGGTTTCACGCGGATACATGGGTGCCCTGCTGGGCAACCTGACGCCGGACCTCGCTCCGCAGTTCGGGTTGAAGGACGCCAAGGGCGCGTTGATCAGCCAGGTGACGCCGGGCGGTCCGGCAGAGAAAGCCGGGCTGAAGATGGGCGATGTCGTGACTGCGATTAACGGCAAGCCGGTAAACGACGCGAACGACTTGACGCTGGCCGTAATCTCGCAAGCGCCAGGCAGCACGGTGAAACTCGATGTCGTGCGCGACAGCAAACCGAAGTCGCTGACGGTTACACTTGGGGAACGTCAGACCGGTCTGGATTGGGACAAGAAGAACAACCAGTCCGACGACAATGACAACGATAATAGCGACGATACCGCCTCCAGCGGCAGTGCGACCGTGCGCGGGATCGCGGTGCAGAATCTGACGCCGGAAATCGCAGACCAGGTGAGCGTGCCCGCGGGGACCAAGGGCGTCGTGATCACGGATGTGGATCAGGGCAGTCCGGCGGCGGATGCTGCTGGCATCGGCCGCGGCGTGATCATCATAGCCGTCGACCGCAAACCGGTCACAAATGTGAGCGAGTTCCGGCAATACATGAACGAAGCGAAAGGCAAGGCTGTCCTCCTGACTTTGAACGCAGGTGGACAGACGGGCTTCACGGTCGTTCAGCCACAGTAAGCCGTCCAACAACACGCCGGGGCGGAGAATCTGCCCCGGCTTTTTTGTCGACATTAGAACTTGAGTACTAAGCACGCAACAAATCGAAGCCTAGAACATGCAGCGTGCATCAGAAGTTATAGAGAAGGGTTTTCATGGCAAAAACGGAATACCAGGTCTTGCCGGCACTGCCGCTGAAGAATACGATCCTGTTTCCAGGATTGTTGCTGCCGTTATCGGTGGGGCGCGAGAGCTCGCTAAAGGCAGTCGAGGCAGCTCTAAACACGGAAGAAAAAGAGATCATTCTCATTGCGCAGCGCGATGCGCAGGTAGAGATACCGGGACAGGACGATCTGTATACGATCGGTACCAAGGCGGTGATCCGGAAATCATCGCGGCCGCAGGCGGGAGCTATGGAGATCCTGGTTCTCGGCGTGGAGCGCGTGGTGGTGGCGAAGCTCGAAGCGAGCGAACCGTATCTGAGCGTGAAATATCGCGTATTGCCGATGCCGGAAGATGGCGGATCGGAAGTGGAGGCGCTTTCCGGCGCACTGCTGGAACTGGCGTCGAAGGCCATTGCGCTGGCACAGCCGCAATCGGCTGCGGAGCTGACGCGCATGCTGGCGGGCAGTGAAGATCCGCTGCACCTGGCTTATCTGCTGGCAAGCATTTTCAGTCTCGATCTGGCGAAAGAGCAGGAACTACTCGAAGCCGAAACACGCGTGGATGCGCTACGGCTGATTCACAGTTACTTGTCGCATGAGCTGCAGGTGCTCGAGCTGCGGCAGAAGATTGCTTCGACGGCGCGCGACGAAATGTCGAAGGAGCAGCGCGAGTATCTGTTGCGGCAGCAGTTGCGCGCGATCCAGCAGGAGCTTGGCGAGAAAGACGCTGACAAGGCGGAAGTGGAGCTGCTGCGCGAGCGCTACAAGGAAACGACTTTGCCGGAAGAGGCAAAAAAGGAATTCGAGCGCGAGCTGGCGCGATTGGAGCGACTGCCTGCGGGCGCGCCGGATTACCATGTGACGCGCACGTATCTGGAGTTCATTCTCGATCTGCCTTGGAGCAAGACGAGCGAGGATAATCTCGACATTGCGCACGCGCGCACGGTGCTCGATGAGGATCACTTCGGGTTACAGGAGATCAAGGAACGCATACTCGAACATCTGAGTGTGCTGAAGCGCAATCCGGAGGCGAAGGCGCCGATTCTGTGCCTGGTGGGCGCGCCGGGCGTTGGGAAAACATCGCTGGGGCAGTCGATCGCGCGGGCGCTGGGGCGTAAATTCGAGCGCTTCAGTCTGGGCGGAATGCACGATGAGGCGGAACTGCGCGGGCACCGGCGTACGTACATCGGCGCGATGGCAGGACGCCTGTTACAGGCGATGCGGCGCGCAGGCGCGCTGAATCCGGTACTGCTGCTCGATGAAGTGGATAAGCTCGGACGCGATTTCCGAGGCGATCCGGCGGCGGCATTGCTCGAAGTGCTCGATCCGGAGCAGAACAAGACGTTTCGGGATAACTATCTCGACCTGGCGTTCGATTTGTCGAAGGTGCTGTTCATCACGACGGCGAATACGCTCGATACGATTCCGCAACCGCTGCTCGACCGTATGGAGATCCTGCGGCTATCTGGTTACAGCGAGGAAGAGAAGCAGCAGATTGCGCGCCGCTATCTGATTCCGAAGCAGTTGAAGGCGGCGGGCCTGACGGAAAACGAGATCGAATTCAGCGACGAAGGTTTGAAGGCGATCATTCACGGTTATACACGCGAGGCGGGTCTACGCCGGCTGGAGCGTGCCATCGCGCGCGTGACGCGTAAGGTTACTTTGAAGCTGACCGAAGGCGAAGCCGAGAAGATCGTGGTCACTCCGGAATCGCTGGGTGATTTGCTTGGGCCGGAGATTTTCCTGCCGGAGCAGATGCGCAAAGCGGGGCCGGCGGGTGTGGCGACGGGTCTGGCCTGGACAGAAGCCGGCGGCGATGTTCTCTACATCGAAAGCACGCTGCTGCCGGAAGGAAAGGGTCTCACGCTTACCGGCCAGCTCGGCGAGGTCATGCAGGAATCGGCGAAGATTGCGCAGAGTTACATCTGGGCGCATGCGGCGGAGCTCGGCATCGATCCGGATGCGATCAAGAACAACGGCGTGCATGTGCACGTGCCGGCGGGCGCGATTCCGAAAGACGGGCCTTCGGCGGGCGTGACCATGACGACGGCGATGGCATCGCTGTACACGGGCCTGCCGGCGCGCAGCGACATCGCGATGACCGGCGAAGTGACGCTGGCGGGACTGGTGCTGCCAATCGGCGGTGTAAAAGAAAAAGTGCTGGCGGCGAGACGTTCGGGTATCCGGCGTGTGATATTGCCGGCGGGCAATAAGAAGGATCTGCGCGACTTGCCGCCGCATGTGCGGCAGGAGATGCAGTTCCACTTCGTAGAACGGGTGGAGGAAGTGCTTTCGCTCGTGATCCCGAATATTCAATTAAAGCCGCTGGCTTTGGCGAGCTAAACA
>DATBGM010000100.1:0-58919 GCA_036557945.1 Bryobacteraceae bacterium
CTGGTTGGCGGGCGGGAGTTTGCTGAAAGCGATAAGGAGAGCGCTGCGCCGGTCGCGATCATTAGCGAGACGGTGGCCAACCGCTACTGGCCGCAGTCTAACCCGCTGGGCAGTCATATAACAATTCTGGCGCGAGTGTACTCGGGGCAAAAGGCAGGTGCGGCGCGGACGCTCGAGATTGTAGGTATTGCGAAGGACGTTCGAAACCAGAGCTTGTGGCGGCCGGAAGCGGCAATTTATGCGCCCTTCGCGCAGAACCCGGCTTCGGAAGCATTTGTCGTGGTGCGCACAGCGGTTGCGCCCATGAGTGTTGTGCCGGCGGTGCGGGAAGCAGTCCGTTCAATCGACAAAGAGCAACCTGTAAACCGTGTTCGAACCATGGACGAGATCGTTTCGAATACTTACGGGGCCATTCGATTCCCGATGACGCTGCTCTGGATTTTCTCGGCGCTGGCGCTGATGCTTTCCGCAGTGGGGATTTTCGGCGTGATGTCGTACATGGTGACGCGGCGCACGCGCGAGATGGCGATTCGCATGACGCTGGGCGCCGGCCGGCGCGAGGTGCTGGGCCTGGTCTTGAGGGAGGGACTGGCGGTGAGCGTGATTGGCGTGATCGCCGGTCTGGTTGCCGCGCCGGCATTGAGCCGGTTGATGGCCGGATATGTCTACGGCGTCTCGTCGACCGATCCGCTTACTTTTGTTCTGGCATCGCTCATGCTGATTGCGGTGGCGCTGCTTGCGAGCTATCTGCCGGCGGAGAGGGCGGCGAGAGTGGATCCATTGGTGGCTTTGCGTTACGAGTGAGCCACTCCGACGGGAAAGACCACGAAGTTAAAACGAGATGCCGATGGCGGCGTTTTCGGCGGTGCTCGCCAGCCAATAGCCATAGCGAGCAGAGATCTGCGCAAAATGCTGTAGTTCTGCGGGTGTGGGGGGCGCGGGCGGAGCGCCGGGGCTTACGGCACGTCCGATCTCCTGGAAGAACCTGCCTAACTTTGGCGTCGTCGTAAGCAACTGCACAACAGGCTCCAGCGACGTGTTTCGCCAGGCGTGTTTGACATCACCCGGCACGTGAACAAACTCGCCCGTTTTTGCGGGTCGCCACGTTGAGCGATTACCTTCCATGACGAGCGCCTCTACCGTCCCGGAAAGAATGTAAAAGCTCTCGAAATCGGGGTGGCTATGAAGCGGGATGGAGACGCCCGGAGGAATGGTTCCGACCATTACGCAGTAGGTAGCGCCGGGCTCATCGGGCAATGTAAGAAAAGCGATGCTAGGCCCGAGTACATCGAGAAGCGGGTATGTTCCTGGATGAACGATCTGGGTATTGGGCATGCAATTTCATTATGTAGAGCCGAGACAGACTCAAGTGCCGGCGCGACCGGATGTCAGGATGGAAAGCGGACGAAACGAGTGATGCTGATCGCCAGTTGGAATGTGAATTCAATCAAAGCGCGAACCGGGCACGTGAAAAACTGGCTCGAGGCGCGCCAGCCGGATGTGTTGCTGCTGCAGGAGCTGAAAGGAACGGAGTTTCCAGCGGATATATTCCGCGCGCTCGGATATGAAAGCGCCACCGTGACACAGAAGTCTTATAATGGCGTGGCAATTCTGTCGCGGCATCCGATGGAAATCATCAGTACCACTCTCTGGGGCGATGAAGAAGATAGTCATGCACGCTTTATCGAAGGGAAGATACAAGGCCTTCGAGTTGCGAATATCTATCTTCCCAATGGAAACCCGGTGGGAAGCGAGAGGTTTCAGTACAAGCTGGCCTGGATGAGCCGCCTAAAAAGCCAGATGAAGGCATGGCTTCAGGACAACGCTGCGACGCTTGTTGCAGGAGATTTCAACGTGATTCCGGAAGACATCGATTGCCACAAGCCTGCCGCCTGGATGCATGATGCGCTCTTTCAGCCGGAATCGCGCGCCTTCTTTCGCGACTTGCTCACGCTCGGTTATATCGACGCGTTCCGAGCGCTTCATCCCGGAGAAGGCGGGCAGTTCACATTCTGGGATTATTTTCGAAAAGCCTTCGAGACCAACCGCGGAATTCGGATCGACCACATTTTGCTCTCGCCGGCGCTGGCCGGGCGGCTGGAGAAATGCGAAATCGACAGAGGCCCGCGAGCGCAGGATAAGCCGTCGGACCATACGCCGATCCTGGTAGAGCTGCGAGCGCAGTGATGAAACCTCGTGATACGATATATATGTGAAGGGTCTTGCTTTACGGGAATACCGGCAGATCTCCGAATTCCGGTTTCGGATCCGGCAGTTTCTCCATTTCAGTGAAGAGGCAGCGCGGCAATGCGGGATAGAGCCGCAGCAGCATCAGTTACTGCTAGCAATTAAAGGATTACCTGAAGGTGCGCGGCCGACCATTACGGCTGTTTCGGAGCGGCTTTGCATCCGGCATCACAGCGCGGTGGAACTGGTGAACCGGAGCGTTGCGCACGGAACCGTGGCGAAACATCACAACGAAGAAGACGCGCGCGAGGTGCTGCTGGAATTGACGAGCGCAGGCGAAGAGATTTTGCAGAAGCTTTCGGTGCTGCACTGGCAGGAGTTGCAGAGTTCGGGTCCGGCGCTCTCAACCGCATTACGCGGCATTGTGCAGCACGGGGCGCAGAAGGCGAGGAAACTCGCATGAGCAAGAAACATATTCATCTGGACGATCTGGGGGATTTCACGACGGGTATTCGCGTCATTCCCATAACGCTGCTGGCGATCGGCATCGGCGTGATTGCATCGTACGTGGCCTGGTTTCTGCTGAAGCTGATCGGCCTCTTTACCAACCTCTTTTACTACCAGCACTGGAGCACGACGCTGGTTTCGCCGGCCGGCAACCATCTCGGCGTGTTTGCGATTGCGGTGCCGGTGATCGGGTCGCTGATCGTAGGATTCATGGCGCGCTATGGATCGGAACGGATTCGCGGACATGGCATTCCGGAGGCGATTGAATCCATTCTGATGAACGGCAGCCGGGTGCATCCGAAGCTGGCCCTGCTAAAGCCCGTCTCGGCGGCGATTTCAATCGGATCGGGGGGACCGTTCGGCGCGGAAGGACCGATCATCATGACCGGCGGCGCTTTCGGATCCATGATCGCGCAGTTCTTTCATTTAACCAGCGCGGAACGTAAGACGCTGCTGGTAGCGGGCGCGGCGGCGGGCATGTCGGCGACGTTCGCGGCGCCCCTTTCGGCGATTCTGCTGGCGGTAGAACTGCTGTTGTTCGAGTGGAAACCTCGCAGTGCGATCCCGGTGGCGCTGGCGAGCGTAACGGCGGGCGCGGCCCGGCGCTACATCCTGGGACTCGGGCCGCTATTTCCGGTTCCGGCACATCCGGTGTTCATTGGACCGGAAGGGTTGCTGGGCTGTGTAGGAATCGGCATAGCCGCAGGCGCGCTTTCGGCGTTGCTGACCATCGGCGTCTATGCGGCGGAGGACGCCTTTCAGAAGCTGCCCATTCATTGGATGTGGTGGCCTGCGATCGGCGGCGTATTCGTGGGTATCGGCGGGTTGATCTTTCCGCAGGCTCTGGGCGTCGGCTATGACACGATCGGCCTGCTGCTGAAGGGCAATGTCGCATTCCAGTTCATGCTGGGTGTGCTGCTGGTCAAATCAGCCATCTGGATGATCTCGCTAGGATCTGGAACCTCGGGCGGCGTACTCGCGCCGTTATTGATGATGGGTGCGGCGCTGGGCGGAGTAGGCGGAATGTTTCTGCCCCATTTTGGCGAAGGATTCTGGCCCCTGGTCGCAATGGGCGCCATTCTGGGCGGGACGATGCGCTCGCCCTTTACAGGAATCGTATTTGCGATCGAGTTGACGCACGATTTGAACATGCTGCTGCCGCTGGTCGTGGCGAGTTTCCTGGCGCATGCGTTTACCGTGCTGACTTTGAAGCGCTCGATTCTTACCGAAAAAATTTCGCGGCGCGGTTATCACTTGAGCAGGGAATATGCAGTCGATACGCTCGAGATTCTGTTTGTGCGCGAAGTGATGCGGACAAACGTAGTGGCACTACCGGCGAATGCAACGCTCGAAGAGACACGCGAGTTGATACGACCGTCGAAGCGGCCGCACGGACAACACGTATTTCCGGTTGTGGATGAGAACGAGCGGCTGCTTGGCGTGATCAGCAGAAACTACCTGCTGAAACGATTTGAAGAGGCACAATCGAAGCCGTTGAGCGATCGCCTACGCGACATCGTGTCGGGAGACTTGACGGTCGCCTACACGGATGAGCCGCTGCGGGTGGTGGTGTACCGGATGGTTGAGACCGGTTATACGCGCATGCCGGTGGTGGATCCGGCAGATGAAAGGCGGCTGCTCGGGATGGTGTCGCTGGACGATCTGCTGCGGGCGCGCAGCAGGAACCTGGAGGAGGAGCGGACGCGCGAGCGGCTGCTGCGCGTGCGGCTGCCGATTGGCAAGCGCGGCAAAACGGAGGGGATGATCGCGGCCGGGCGGCCGGACCTGGAAGCGTAGGCGCATAGCACGAACTTAAGAATTTTCTAAAGATCCGATTGACCTGCTTGCGCGGCTGTACCCGCGATGATGCAGCTTCGCCGACCTGATCCGTTTCGTTCGGATTCGCTTTCTACAATTAGCAATAAACTTGATCCAAGACCGGGCTCGAATGGATTCTGTATACCGCTTCAACAAAGAGCGCTGGGAAACGCTGGTCAAGGCAGGCGCACTTTTTAGTCGGCCGTGGCTCGAGGAAACGAAAGAGTCTGCCCTCCAGCGCCTGGATCCCTCGGGGCGGTTCAGCAGCTTGCATGGCAAAGATGTTTTGTGTTTAGCCGGAGGCGGAGGACAGCAGGCCGTTGCGTTTGCATTAAATGGGGCTCGCGTCACAGTTTTCGATCTTTCGGAAGGTCAATTGAGGCGCGATCTGGATGCGGCCCGGCACTATGGCTATGCTGTATCCGTTTTCCAAGGAGACATGAGGGACCTGAGCAGATTCAGGTCTGAGTCTTTCGATATTGTCGCCCAGCCGTACTCTCTCAATTTCGTACCGGACTGCCGGGATGTATTTGCCGGCGTTGCCCGCATTCTTCGGCAAGGCGGTCTATACTCATTCTGGGCCGCCAACCCGTTTGCTGTTGGAATGGGTACTCACTCCTGGAATGGCCGTGCTTATGAAGTGAAACGGCTGTACAAACAAGGTGAAGAGGTGGAGTACAAAGACGAGGCTTGGGTATTCCCCGCCGATTCTTCCGCCGCCGCAAGACCCGACGGCCCACGCGAGTACCGTCAGCTGCTCAGCACCTTGGTGAACGGGCTTATCGACTCGGGATTTTGCCTTCTACACATCGAGGAAGAGATGGCTCACGACTCTACAACCGATCTGGTTCCAGGACAGTGGGATCACTTTACGGCAGTCATGCCGCCATGGTTGAGCTTTTGGGCGCGGCGAAACGGAAAAAATGAAGCTTGTCGATCTGAGGCCCCGTCTCTGTGACAACGACAGAGCGCTTTTCCTGCTGGAGGATCACATTTCAGTGCTTTACAGCGATTGCGGAAATCTCGATTTTCGCTCCGCCGATTAAGCCCGCAACCTGCACGGTGGCGCGTGCCGGTTTCGGGTCGGGCATGAGCTTCTTATATACCTCGTTCATCTTCGGAACATCATTCAGGTCGGTGATGTAAATCGTGACAGAAGTTATATCCGTCATTTGAAAGCCGGCCTTTTCAACCACCTTTTTGACAGCGGCGATCGCATTCGTGGTTTGCAGAGCGATATCGGTTCCGGTAACTTTGCCTTGTGAATCCGGTCCCTGCTGGCCGGCAACGAAAAGAGTGTTGCCTGCGATATAGCCTTCGCTGAACGGCATTCCTTTCGTGAATCCGATGGCTTTGTTTTGTGCAGACGCGCTGCCCAGTGTGCAAAGCGTCAACAACCCAGCCATCCACAAGTGTGGTAGCAGGATTCGCGTATGTTCTTTCATGGTTCGTTTCATGTGTGTTTTGAGTATAAGATTCTCTCATCCCGCTCGCAGACGTATACCAGAAATCGAGTAAAATCGGTTCACGGAGGCGAGGAACGGAATTAATGGAATGCTTGCCATTAGCCGGACAGAGCCGGCGGCAATTCTTTCGAGCGGGCGCTTCGTCGATGTTACTACCGGCAGCATTCACGCAAGCCGCAGAGAAATCTGCAAACGTACTCGGTCCAATGGCGGGGTACTCGCCGCAAATCGGCACCCTGGTTTCAGAGATGGCGTGGATGCGCGAGGCAGTAATCCGATCGGTGAAAGGCATGACGCCGGAGCAACTCGACTTTCTGCTGGATAACAAGGCCAACCGCATCGGCAGCCTGCTTCTTCATCTTGCCGCTACGGAGAAGCTGTATCAGCTCAATACCTTTGACAACATAGGCCCGGAGGCGCTTTTTAAGAGTGCGGCATTCAAAGAATGGGCTGTGCCGATGGAACTTGGTGAACCGGCGCGCCAGAGTATCAAAGGGCACAACCTGGATTATTATTTGAATCTGCTGCACGAAGGGCGCGAGAAGACGCTAGCTGAGTTTCGCAAACGCGACGACCAATGGATGCTGTCGGCGGATAAGAGCTGGCCGTGGGGGCCGACTAACAATCTCTGTAAATGGTTCCATGTCTGCGAGCATGAATCGCATCACGCAGGCCAGATCAGTTTAATCAAGGGCAGGATTCCCGGCGTGAAGCCCGAGAACGGCTGATCGACTTCAATTGACTTTCCATTCGGAGATTCCGGCGGACTTCTCGGGTTGAAGCGTTACTTCAAGGCGGAGGCTATCCGTTTTTACCGGACGGAAGCTCACGTGGTTATAGCGATCAGGCGTAGTTCCGTATGGCTCCGACATTTCGACCGGCTTCCACTCGCTGCCTGCTTTGTATAGCACGCGCCAGCCTGCGGGGAGCTGAATCGGCCCGCGATCCGGCTCATCGAACCAATACACATCGACAGAGGAGACGGTCGTGGTTCCAGGAAAATCGTATTGCAGCCATTCCCGGGTGCCGCGCTTCGGGAGCCAACTATAGAAGGATGTCGCATCCTGCGACGAAGACGGGTCTTCCTGATCGGCGACAAGCTTTGGATCGCGCACACCGTTCTCCGCCATGGTTGGGCCGGAGGTAGTGACTCTGCTTTTGGATGCGAGGCTCGGATAGGGAACCGGATGTACGGTCGCTTCGTCGTCGGCTATCCAGACTTCCATTTGACCGGAGCCGCGATTTGCCCAGGCGTAATAGGGAATAGCGGTGAACGCCTGTTCGGAGTGCTGCAACTGGTGCTGCGCATCGTACCGATAAGCAACAGCTTTGCCTTCGATGACTTCGACCCCTTTCAGCAGATCGGGCTTCCATTCGGCCTTGAGCGGCTGATTTGCAGCGAGCAGGAGGTTGCGCACGTGATGGTCGGGACTGTCCGGCCACTCCAATGCATAGACAATCGGGCCGCGCTGCAACGCAACACGATTGCGGTCTGCTTCCACTTTCGAGTTCGCGCGAATGCGGCGGACGGGCATAGGCAGGTTGAGTTCGATCGCGTCGCCCTTGCCCCAGTTGCGTGTAATGGCAGCGTATCCCTCTTGAAGCTGCAGCGGTTGAGATTTACCGTTCACTTTCAGGGTTGCGGCGGCTGCCGCCTGGTCTGTGAAGCGATAGAGATCTCCCGGCATTGCTTCGTTTCTGGCCCAGCCCGGAATACGCACTTTGACGGTGAACGGGCCAGGTTGCGCGGGGTCGATGCCGATCTTGATGTCGCCCGACCATGGATAACGGGTCTGCTGAGAGACTTGAAGTTTCCGTCCGTTCCCGAGCGTAATGTCTGCTGTGTTGCTCACGAATAAGTTAATGTAGAGCGTATCTTGCTGTTCGGCATAGACGTAACCGGGCACGGAAGGCATGAAACGCGTGATATTACCCGGACAGCAGGCGACGCCGAACCACGGACTGCGCTGATGCTGGCCATTCGATTCGAGCGGATTCGGATAGAAGTAGGTTTTCCCGTCTAGCGCAACGCCCGAGATGAGCCCGTTATAGAGCGTTCTCTCGAAAATATCAACATACTTCGCGTCACCGTGCAGCAGGAACATACGCTGATTCCAGAAATCGTTACCCACGGCGGCGCAGGTTTCGTTATAGGCCGTCATGTTAGGAAGCTGGTAATCGGCGCCGAATGCTTCGCCTTGCGCCAGCGCGCCGATTCCACCGGTTACATAGAGTTTCTTATCGACAACGTTTTCCCATATTTTGTCCAGCGCGTTTAAGTATTGCCTGTCGCCGGTCATGGCTGCGACATCGGCCATGCCGGAATACATGTAAGTGGCGCGCACGGCGTGGCCTTCAGCTTCGGATTGATCGATAACCGGGATATCGGCCTGGTTATAGGAACTGCCGCCGCCACGGCTGTCAAGTAAGAACTTGGCTAAGTCGAGATACTCCTGCTTACCGGTCACGCGGTATAACTTGACAAGCCCCATGGAGGCGATCTGATGACCGGGATAGATTTTGCGCTTTCCGGGACCGAAAGTGCGCACCAGAAGATCGGCGTTCTTCAGCGCGACATCGAGCAGCGAACGCTTGCCGGTCGCCTGGTAGTGCGCATAAGCGGCTTCATATAAGTGGCCTGAGTTATAAAGCTCGTGACTAAGAACTTCCTCATTGATCCAGCGCTCGTTGCCGGCCCAGGGATGCGGATGTTGCGGGTCGATGGTACGCGTCGTATAGAGATAGCCGTCGGGTTCTTGCGCGGCGGCGATCTTCGCGATCAGAGTATCGACGTAGGCGTCCAGCTTGGGGTCAGGCCGCACACTTAGCGTATAGGAGGCACCTTCAATGACTTTGTAGGGATCGGTATCGTCGAAGGGGAAGCCTGGCGCGTGTTTATCCTTGAGATCGCCGCGAAGCGCTTCCGCAGCGCGCACAAAATTCTCGACGCGGCCGGTGCGCTCGCACTGCTGGAATGCCGTGGGAATGGAAACGGTGCGATTGATCTCAATGCGCGGCGCCCAGAACTCATCCGAAACATGCACCGCTGTGAATGGAACCGGGCGGATGGCGTAGTCGCGGCGGTTCTCGCGCGTTTCAGAGGTTTGAGCGCCGCAGGCCATAATGCTGCTCAAGAGGAAAACTGCCGCATAAAGACGAGAGAAGGTCACAAATACTCTCAAGACTAGGTTGTAGTTGGTACTTTATTCTACAATGCAAGCGATTGCAATAAAGAAGAGTACTTCAGGGGCTGAGTTGCTCAAGGGAAAGGATCGGAAGACGGGCGGGGTGACGAGCAAGCGCTACCAACAAAATTCTTCCGCACGCCGGTAACAAGCGCGGCTACCGGCGGGTCTGGCGGACGATCAGTTCATGCTCGATATAGTGCGCGGGACTGACGGCGTCTCCACGATGGATGCGCAGCATCAGCTCAATCAGCTCTTTTCCGTAGCGCCGCGGAAAAAAAGCTACCGTGCCGAGATAGGGCGATCCCGGCTTAGCCAGCTCCTGTAGAGCTTCCTGGTCGCCGTCGTGTCCGACAACAACAGAGGTTGCGGCCAGGCCGCTTGCTTCGAGGGCGGCGACCGCTCCGAGCGCGCTATGGTCGGATACAGCCGAAACAAGCAGCCGCTTCGCTTTTGCATTGCGCCGGATGAAATTCACCATGGCTCGCCGGGAAATATCGAGGCGGCCAGCGCCATCGAGCCAGTGCAGGCGGCTTTCGGGAATGGCGCCGAGCATTTGCTCGATACTGTGCTGCACGCCGAGCATGCGGGAATGGAGGGCGTGGCCGGCCTGCGGCACGTCCAGCAGCACGACGGCATCGTAGCGCGCTGACCAGTATTTACGCGCATACTGGCCGAGCGCTTCGCCGGCTGTGCGGCCGGCTTTGTAGTTATCTACTCCGAAATAAACGGCACCCGGCTGCGGGATGTGAATGGCGATGGTTTTCACCCTTGCCTCAGCGAAGAGATTGGCCAGAACCGCCGCCACTTTCTCATGCCTTTGAAATTCAATCGCAAAATCAACGCCTCTGGCAATCAGATCGCGCGCATTTTGAATGGCTATCTGCGAATCGCCGCGATTGTCGCAGAGCAACAGTTCGAGGCCGTTTTCCTCGGCGGCCTGCTGCAGGCTCTCAGCCACCGCCACCGAAAACGGCACTTCGTTAGAGAGTCCGGCGTAGCCCACACGAAGCTTCGGGCGCCGCCAGCTCAGCCGGTAGCGTTTACCGGATTCAATGCGCGTGAGGTAGCCGCGGCGGACGAGTGTATGCACGATGCGGAACGCGCTTGCATGCGCTACTCCGGTACGAGCAATGATCTCTTCCAGCGTCAATTCCTCGCGGTGGGAAGAAAACGCTTCCAGCACATCCAGCGCCTTGGCCACCATAGGCACGAAGTAATTCGGGGGTTCGGCGGGACTCAAAAGAGCGGACTCCTCTTGACAAATAGTGCGAATAGAATATTATCACCGAAAGAGCTCAGGGTTGAACTTAGTTCAATAGAGAACTTTGATATTTGCCGCCTCAGGAGTTTCGCATGCGCTACCGCGTTGTAGTTACGCTTCTCGCATTGATTCCGGCCGCGCTCTACCTGCGCGCCCAGACCACGTTTGGACGAATTTCCGGCACAGTTACCGATCCGTCGGATGCGGCGGTCGGCCAGGCTACGGTAACGGTGACGAATGTCGATACGCAGATCAAGCGCAGTACGCAAACCGATGGAAACGGTTTCTACGTTGTGACGAATCTGCCGGTCGGAACTTACAACGTAAATGTGGAACAAGCGGGTTTTCAGCCGGCAGCGCAGAACGGCATTGTACTGGTGGCAGACGGGCGCGTAACGGCGGGCTTTAAACTGCAACTCGGCAACGTGAAGCAGACAGTGGAAGTCGTAACTGCGGCGGGGGAGACGCTCAACACCGTATCCGGCGAAGTTTCGCGAGTGATCGATTCGAAGCAGGTCGATAACCTGGCGCTGAACGGGCGCAATTACACGCAGTTGATGACGTTGGTTCCGGGCGCGGTTGTCACTAACCCGGATACCTTCAGCGTAACCACGAGTCTGAGCGCGACAAACCAGGTGATCAACGGCAATCGCAGCGACTCGAATAATCTTACTGTTGACGGTGCCTTCAACCTGGTGGCGGGCAGCAACGGCAGCTTAATGAATAACGTCAGCGCGGATTTTATACAAGAAGTAAAAATTCAGACGTCGAATTTTTCCGCTGAGTACGGCCGCATGTCCGGTCCCGCATTCAACATCGTTACCAAGAACGGCACGAACGATTTCCATGCCGGTGTTTTCGAATATTTCCGCAACGACGCGCTAGACGCCCGCAATTTCTTTGCCCCGCAGAAGACGAAGCTGCGCTTCAACGATTTCGGCTATAACCTGGGCGGCCCGATCAAGAAAGATAAATTGTTCTTCTTTCTCGGCGAGGAATGGAAGAGGCTGCGGCAGGTGGCAGCGCCTTCGCGCCAGACGTTGCCGACTACGGCTATGCTGAACGGCGATTTCTCGGGTCAGAAGCAGTTGTTCTATCCGGGCACAAACGGGAAAACGCCGATTGCAGGCAACAACATTTCATCGCTGATGACGCCGGACGGGAAGGCAATCGCAAATGTCTACCAGTTGATGGAGAGTCAGGCTGCGTCATTTACCGATCAAGCGATCTCGAATAATACGATACTCGAGCCGAATAACCCGCTGAATTTCCGCGAAGATATTGTCCGTATCGATTACCGCATTAACGATCGGCACAGTATTTACGGCCGCTGGATTCAGGACCAGAACGAATTGATCGATCCGTACGGAACGTTTTCCGGATCGAATCTGCCGACGACACCGACGGTACGCAACCGTCCGGGCGAGAGCTTCCTGGTGGCGCACACGTGGCTGTTATCGGCAAACCTGGTGAACGAGGCGCGCGCCAATGCGAGCTGGGCTTCGCAGCATATTCCGCCATACGGCGATACCTGGGAGCGCAGCACCTACGGCTTCCAGTTCCCGCAACTCTATTCCGGGGGTTCCTATGACAACGGCATACCGAACGTGGCGATTTCCGGATTTGCCAACTTCAAGGGTCCCTCGTTTTCACTGCTTTCGCCAACCACGGACATTCAGTTTGCAGATACGCTCTCGTGGGTACACGGATCGCACACGGTGAAAGGCGGCTTCGTAATCATTCGCGATCGCGTAGACCAGAACGGCCGGCCTACTTACACGGGCGATCTTTCATTCAACGCAAGCGGCAACACGAATTCGACGGGCAATGCGCTAGCCGATGCGCTGCTCGGTAATTTCAGAACCTACAGCGAGGCGAGCGCCGATCCGATCGGCTTTTTCCGCTTCACACAGCCGGAAGCGTTTATACAGGACAGTTGGAAAGTATCGCGCAAACTGAGCCTGGAGCTTGGGCTGCGCTATCAACACATGGCGCCGATTTACACGCAAGCGAATAACATGGCGAACTTCGTGCCGGCGCTCTATGATCCGGCGCAGGCGGTGGTGTTAACAACAAAAGGCAGGATCATTCCCGGCTCGGGCAATCCATTTAACGGGCTGATCCGCGCAGGCGACGGTGTTCCCAAGAGCGAGCAGGGCCGCGTGCCGGGCGCCACCAGCGCGGCGGTGCTGGCCGTGCCCACGGGAGCGCCGCGCGGCCTCTATGAATCGCAGAACAGCTTTGCTCCGCGCTTCGGTTTTGCTTATGCCGCGAACGACAAGACCGTAATCCGCGGCGGCTACGGTATCTTCTATAACCGGCCCGAAGGGAACCTGATTTTTTCGCAAGTGAACCTGCCGCCGTTTCTGCAGTTCACGCAATTTGAAAACGGCAATCTGAGCAATCCGGCAGGCTCCACGGCGGGTGCGATTTCGGCTCCCATCGGGAATATCAGCGCGCTTAATCCGCACCTCGATAACGCCTACACACAGCAACTCAGCTTCGGCATTCAGCGCCAGCTTCCGCTGGGCATCTTCTGGGAAACTTCTTATGTCGGAAATCTCGGCCGGCACCTGCTGCGCCAGCCCGATATCAACCAGCCTGCGTTCGACATACTGGCGGCGAATGCCGCGCTGCCTGCCAGCCAGCAGGCGTCGGTAAATTATCTGCGACAGTACAAGGGCTTCTCGTCGATCAATCAATACAACAGCGATTCCACCTCCAACTATCATGCGCTGCAGGTCTACGTATCGAAGCGCACCGGCAATATTCAGGTGACGGCCGGTTACACCTGGTCGAAAGCTCTCGGCGATACGAGTGCCGAGGGAGACAACCCCGAGAATTATCAGAACCGGCACTTCAACTACGGTCCGCTCACTTATGACCGGCGTCACACGTTCATCGGAACGTTTGTTTGGCAGTTAGCGGCGCTGCAAAATCAGAATGCGATCGTGCGCGGCGTTGCGGGCGGGTGGCAAGTGAGCGGTATCGTTCGCTTGCAGACCGGGCCGTACTCTTCGATTACCGGCTCCACTGCAATCGGTACGCGTCGCGCCGATTACCTGGGCGGTCCGGCGCTTGTGCCTGAGGACCAGCGCAACATCAATAACTGGATCAACAAAGCGGCTTTCGCGGTCGCGCCGCCGGATCGCTATGGCAATTCGGGTACGGCGATTGTCGAAGCGCCCGGCCTGCAGTCGTACGATCTGTCTGTTGCCAAGCATTTTGCGCTGACTGAGCGATTCGTCTTGCGCTTCCAGGCCGATTTCTTCAACGCCTTCAACGTGGCCAACTTTTCCGGACTTAGCTCGAATATCAGTAGCGGGAACTTCGGCACGCTGTCCTCAGCTTATCCGCCGCGCAACATACAGCTCGGCCTGAAACTGAATTTCTGAGCGCGTCCGGATAAGATTGTTGCGTTGAACGATCTCTCCAGAAGAGTGTTTCTGACAACGCCGGCAGCGCTGGCGCCGGCAATAGCCGTACCCGCTCCTGGCGGTACGCCGGCGGCACGCGAGTACTGGGTCAGGATGCTCACGCGCATTGCCGGACCGGTTCTCAGCGCGCTCGGCCGGCGCAAGCTGAAAGCGGATATGCCGGTGGAAGCGCCGCACGGAAACGCCACCGATCGAGCGCAGTATACGCATCTCGAAGCACTCGGCCGGCTGCTATCCGGGATGGCGCCTTGGCTGGAAACCTGCGCGCGCTCAAGCGATGAGTGCGCCCGTTACGCGGAGTTAGCGCGGCAGGCGATCGCGGCAGCGGTCGACCCGGCATCGCCCGACTTCATGAATTTTTCGCATGGCTCACAACCAGTGGTGGACGCGGCATTTCTCGCGCTCGGCCTGCTCCGGGCGCGCAGCGAACTGTGGGAGAAACTACCAAGTCGAACGAAAGCGCAAACGCTCGATGCGTTGCGCTCCACGCGCGTCATTCGACCCGGCTTCAACAACTGGCTCCTATTTAGCGCCACCATTGAAGCGTTTTTTGCTGCCGGCGGGCAACCCTGGGACAGCATGCGCGTCGATTATGCTCTGCGCCAGCACGAAGAGTGGTACAAAGGCGACGGCCTATACGGTGACGGGCCGGAATTTCATTGGGATTACTACAACAGCTTTGTGATTCAGCCGATGCTGCTTGCGGTTTGCGACGCGGTGGCGGCGCCGGTTACGGCCTGGCGGGAGTTACAAACCGGCTTTCGGAAGCGCGCGCTGCGGTACGCGGCTATCGAGGAGAGATTGATTGCTGCTGACGGTTCCTATCCGGCCATTGGACGCTCGCTTGCCTACCGGTGCGGCGCATTTCATCTGTTGGCCGATGTCGCTTTGCGCAGAGAACTGCCCGCAACGCTTGCGCCGGGACAAGCGCGAGCCGCGCTGGAGGCAGTGATCCGCCGCACGCTCGACGCGGACGGCACATTTACTTCGGCGGGATGGCTGCAGGTCGGTCTTTGCGGCCATCAACCCTCGATTGCCGAAGCGTACATTTCGACGGGTAGCCTTTATCTTTGTGCAAATGCGTTTCTGCCGCTCGGACTTCCGGCTGAAGATCCGTTTTGGACCGAGCCAAATCGCCGGTGGACATCGCAACGAGTATGGTCGGGCGAAGATGTAGCCGCCGATCATGCGATGCCCGCCAATCATAAGGCGTAAATCCACGCAGTCAGGCCGCTGATTCTTCTTTTTGCGGCAGCGTTTGCCGTCGGCCTTTTGCAGTAAGACTTTTGCAGTAGGATAGATCAGCAGTATTGGGGCAGCAGCTTGAAAAAGGGGTGTACCGTGATTGGCAGATTTCAGAGTTGCGTTCTTCTTTTGGTGAGTTGTCTTCCCGCTTTCGGGCAACTCGCGAATGTAACCAGGCTGGTGGGAAACGTTGAGGATAGTTCCGGCGCGCCGATTCCCGGAGCAACTGTCCGCGCGGTGAATGCCGCAAGTCAAGACACTTACACCGCAGCGACCGGTGGGGACGGTCTTTATACGTTTGAATTCCTCCGCATTGGCACCTATACCGTAACTGCTAGTAAGGACGGTTTCCAGACGGTAACGAAGCAGAACGTCATCGTCGATACAAATCAAACCGTGCGAGCCGATCTCACCTTGCCGGTCGGCGAGTTATCGCAGCATATCGAAGTTACATCGATTACTCCTCCGATCTCAACCGACGATGCCAGTGTCAAAGAAGTTATTGCCCAGAAGTCTATTTCCGATCTTCCGCTGAGTGGTCGCGATCCGCTGCAACTGGCGATTACAACCCCTGGCGTCATTCAAGGTCCGAAGAGCTCGACTACCGGAATCCCGCCGGGAGAAGACTTTATCGGAGCGGGCAGCCGCGAGATTCAAAACAGCATTTCACTGGACGGTATCTCGATCGTCAATAACCTGATCACGGTGGCTTCTTTCCACCCCTCCGTTGATGCCATACAAGAGCTGGAAGTACAGACCGGAACGTATCCGGCGCAATACGGCGCGTACCTCGGCGCGCATCTGAATCTCGTCACAAAGAGCGGCACGAATGATTTCCACGGGGCTGTTTATGAGTTCTTCCGCAATGACGCGCTGGATGCCCGGCCGTACTTCTCAAAGAAAGTGCCGCTGCGGCAGAACCAGTTCGGGGTAGAGGTGGGTGGACCCGTGTGGATTCCAAAACTCTACGACGGGCGTAATAGGACGTTTTTCATGTTCGACTATGAAGGTTTGCGGCAGATTCGCTCCAGCAGTTCGCTGGCGACCACGTTTACCGATAAGATGCGCGCCGGCGATTTCTCCGAAGTGCCGCAGTTGTTCTATCCCAACACAAAAATCCCGATACCGGGCAACCAGACCCAGTCGCTGATTGCTCCACAGGCGGCAGCCTATCTGCAGTGGTTTCCGAAGGCGAATGCCGCCGGCATTGTAAGTAACCTGATTGCCACTTACCCGAATAACGATCACTGGAACCAGGAGATTGGCCGTGTCGATCAGAACCTGGGCGACAAAGCGCGCCTTTTTTTCCGCTATGCCAATCTTGATGAAGCGATTTACGGCGGACAGCCGAACCCGTTTCAGGCAACGACCATTCCCGACGTGGTGCGCAACTGGGTGGCGGGCTATACGCAAACCATCACGCCGAATATCGTGAATGACTTTCGCGTTGGGAAAAATTCACTTAACACCGATGCTTTGAATTACTGGTATGTGAACGGACTGAACGATGCCGGCACGCAGCTTGGAATTCCCGGTTTCACCGCCGATACGATCAACAACAGTCCGGGTGTTCCGGCTATCAGCATCTCTAACTATGTAGGCACGGGCAGCGGCGGCACGAACTGGTTTCAGAGCGATACGACCTGGCAAGGCGCAGACCAGTTCACCTGGACGCATGGTGCGCACACGTTGATTGCGGGCGCGGACATACGGAAACTTATTACCAGCCGCATTGCCGTGAACAGCACGCTCGGGCAGTTCAATTTTGACGGACATGCTACGGGTAACGCGGCCGCCGATTTTTTCCTGGGTTATTCGTCGCTGGTTCAAACGCCCGCCCCACAGGTACGCAACACTGTGGCGGAGTGGCGTGACGGTTTTTTCGTAACGGATAACTGGCACGCGACCAAGCGCCTGACGCTGAATCTTGGCCTGCGTTACGAGTTGCCGACTGTGCCTTACACCGTTAACGGCTACGCGACAATTCTGAATTCTTCCCTGACGGCGCTTGTTCCCGCTAATCCGCCGCAGCCAGGTTTCGAATTGATCGGGCCCAATCACAAGGATTTTGCGCCGCGTGTCGGCGTCGCTTACCGCCTCACGGAGCGGACGGTATTCCGGGCCGGCTACGGTATTTACTACAATCCGAACCAGACCAACACGTTTACCTTCCTGAGCGCAAATCCTCCATTCGCGTTTGCAGCCAGTTACCCGTCTTCGGCGAATCCTACCTTCGCGAATCCCGAGCCGGCCGGCGCAGGGAGCACTCCGAGCAAGACACCGAACGTGATTTCACCCAATTTCGATCTGCCGACGCCGACCATGAACCAATGGAGCGCAGGCGTTCAGCAATCTCTCTGGTCGGGCGCAGCCTTGGACATTTCGTATCTCGGTTCGCAGACTGTACATCTCGATCGCAGCTATTACATCAACACGCCGCAGCCCGGTCCTGGTGTCGTGCAGAAGCGCCGGCCGTATCAGAACTTCGGCGACATTCGCATCATCAACAACGATGAGGACAGCAACTATCAAGGGCTGAGCCTTTCTCTGCGCCAGCGCCTCTCACACGGCGTTACAGCGTTGGTTTCCTATACCTGGTCGCACGCGCTCGATGCGAGTACTGATTCGAACGGCGGCGGCTTTCCGATGAATCCGTTTAACTGGAAACAAGACTATGGCAATTCCAACTGGGACATACGCCATCGGTTCGTCGGAAGCTTTACATACGATATTCCCTTTCTGCGCTCGTCTTCCCATGCCTTTTTGCGAACGGTTGTGGGCGGGTGGCAGGTTAACGGCATCCTGGTCGCTCAAACGGGAATTCCGTTCAACGTGATCGCGAGCAACGACTATACGAATACCGGGCGCGCTAACCAGCGCCCCAACCTGATAGCCCTGCCTTCCGTGAATTGCGGCAGCGGGCATCTGACGAATTGCATCGAAATGAATGCGTTCGAGCTGCCATCCAATTTTGCCTGGGGAAGCGCGGGCCGCAACATTCTGCGCGGACCCGGCTACTGGAACCTCGATCTCTCCGCTTTTAAAGATTTCGCGATCAAAGAACGCTTAAAACTTCAGTTTCGCGCCGAGTTTTTTAACTTCACCAACACTCCGGCATTCGCGAATCCGGCAGCGACTCTACCGGGCCTTTCCAAAGGCGTTTACAGCTACGCCGGCGTAAATCCGGGCACTTTCGGAACTATCAGTTCGACCATTCACGACAATCGCGAAATTCAACTGGCGCTGAAACTGGTGTTCTGAAACAAACCCGGAAGTCAGCAAGCAAACTGCGCATCGCGGCAAAATCCGTTATCTTATATCACCGCCGCGGTGGCGATTTTTGAAAGCGCCGGGTTATACAATGTTCAGCTATGGTTCACAGGCGGCGGTTTATTTCATCGGTTGCCGGCGCGCTCGGACTCGTCTTCTGGGACGACCGGACGCTTGAGGCGATCACCGGCAACGTAAATACAAATTCGAAACCTTCGGATTTGAAGATCACGGATTTGCGTGTCGCAACCATAACACATGCACCGATGACGGATCCGATCATCCGGATCGATACGAATCAGGGCATCTACGGATTAGGCGAAGTACGCGACGGGGCAAGCCCGACTTATGCGCTGATGCTGAAGAGCCGCATCCTCGGCGAGAACCCGTGCAGCATCGACAAAGTTTTCCGCAAGATCCGCCAGTTTGGCGGCGAGTCGCGGCAGGCGGGCGGTGTGTGCGCAATTGAAATGGCGCTATGGGATCTGGCCGGCAAAGCGTACAACGTTCCGGTGTACCAGATGCTCGGCGGAAAATTCCGCGACAAAATCCGCTGCTATGCGGATACGACTGAATCGGATGATCCGCACATCTATGGAGATCGGTTGAAGAAGCGCAAAGAAGAAGGCTTTACCTGGCTCAAGATGGACCTCGGCATCGACTTGATGAAGAACGTCGAGGGAACGATCACGAGGCCGGCCGGAGTTCCGATTACCGGAGGAGCCAATACGCCGCACATGTTTACCGGTATCGAGCTGACGCCGAAAGGCGTCGAGACCATGGCGAACTTCGTGGCCGTAGTTCGCGAAAACGTGGGCTACGAAGTACCTTTGTGCTGCGACCACTTCGGGCATATCGGCGTTAATTCCTGCATTCGTCTCGGCAAAGCTCTTGAACGATACAACGTAGCATGGCTCGAGGACATGGTGCCCTGGCAGTATCCGGCTCTGCTCAAAGAGATCAAGCAGGCTATCGACGTTCCGCTTTGCACCGGCGAAGATATTTATCTGAAAGAAGACTTTATCAAGCTGGCGGAGCAGCATGCTGTAGACATTCTTCATCCTGACCTGGCGACCTCCGGCGGCATTCTGGAAACCAAGAAAATCGGCGATGCAGTAGAGGAATACGGATTACCCATGGCCATGCACTTCGCCGGCTCGCCTGTGTCCTGTATGGCGAATGTACATTGTGCGGCAGCCACCAATAATTTTCTGGTGCTCGAAAACCATTCGGTCGACGTGCCCTGGTGGAGCGACCTGGTGGAAGGCGTGGAGAAGCCCATTGTGAATCATGGTTTCATCACGGTGCCGGACGGACCGGGCCTCGGGGTAACGCTGAATGAAACGGAAGTGAAGAAGCACCTGCAGGGCGGTTACTTTGATCCGACGGATGAATGGAACAAGGAGCGCTCGCATGACCGCCTCTGGAGTTTCGGCGGTAGAGGGGTGAATGCCTGAGCACGCGATGCGAAAACGAACTCTTCTCTCGATGCTGCTGGCGAGTGTTTGCGCGGGATCCGCGTTCGCTCAACTCGGAATGTTCAGTCGCGAGCAGCGGATTGCGATTACAAGTGGCTGGAAAGGCGAGCGCTTTGAGGACGGCCGGCCCAAAGTCCCCGATGAGGTGCTTGAGCGCCTGAAGCACACAACGGCGGAGGAAGCGTGGGGAACGCTTGGCAAACACGGCTACCATCTGCAGTTCGAGGGACACTGGAAGACGCTCAACGTAAAACCCGGAGACCGGCTAGTGGGACGCGCCGTGACCGTTCAGTTTGTGCCGTTCCGGCCGGATTTGAACACCTACATCAACGAAAAGGGCAAGGAAGAGAACCGCGTCGGACGCGGGCAAAATTCCTGGGTGATTTCAACGCTTACTAAGGGCGACGTGATGGTTGTCGACCTGTACGGCAAGATCAAGAACGGCACAATTATCGGCGATAACCTCGGCACTTCGATGATGACAAAGACCGGCACGGGCCTGGTGGTGAACGGAGCGGTGCGTGATCCGAGCGGCCTGTCGGAAATCGACGGCTTCAAAATCTTCACTCGCGATTTTGATCCAAGTGCAATTGCGGAGGCTACTCTACTCGGCTGGAATCTGCCGATCCGTATCGGTCAGGCTACCGTGCTACCGGGCGACGTGGTGCTCAGCGACCCGGACGGAATTACATTTATTCCCGCGCAGTTAGCGCAGGAAGTGGCGGATGACAGCGAGCTGACTCACCTGGTTGATGAGTGGGGCCACACGATGCTGCGCGAGCAGAAGTACAATCCAGGCCAGATCGATGCACAGTGGACTTCCGAGATGGTGGACGAATTCAACCGCTGGGCGGAATCGAAGGGCTCGAAGATGCGTCTGAAGAAAAAGTAGCTCGGAGATTTCGCTCAGAGTGCGAGCGGCTTGTCCCACTCGCCGTCGAATGCAAGTTCGCTGAGGGGTTTGCGAGTACGCGCGCTGCGCTCCCGCGTGCGATAGGGTTCGGGCAGGGCATCGGCCGGCGCCAGGTAGCCGATCGCGACCGCAGCAACAGGTGTGTAGCCGGCAGGAATGCCGAGTTCTTTCTGCGCACGTTCACGATCAAAGCCGGCCATGCCGTGCGCGTGAAGTCCGAGCGCAGTGGCCTGCAAAAAGATTTGCGCTAGCGCTGCGCCGGTGTCATGCCAGGCATGCAGATTGGGCTTACCGCTTTCGGTGAATTCCAGCTTGGCGGCTGTGATGATCAGCACCGGCGCGGTTTGCGCCCAGGTCTGGTTCGATGGAACCAGCAACTTCAGGAGTTTTTCGTAAGCGGCGCCATCGGATTTTCTGGCGACCACAAAGCGCCAAGGCTGCTCGTTATTGGAAGAGGCGGTCCAGCGGGCGGCTTCCAGGATGGTCTTCAGATCGCCGTTTGAAACGGCGCGATCACCAAAGGAGCGCGGGCTCCAGCGTGCACGGATCAGCTCATGCACGCCGGGTAGAATATCGCCGCGCTTTTCAAGCGGCGGATTGTCTATGGCCATTACAGCGGCTCTAGGCTTTGGCCGCCGGTTCCAGCTCGAGCGATTCGTCTGGCGCTGATGGCGGTTTGTCGTCCGAGCTGTAGTAGTAGCTGTGATAGTACGAATAGCGGCTGTAGAGCTCGCCGTGATGAGCGCCGTTGACCACGATGCCTAGCACGTTGTTATGGCAAAGCGATTGCATTGCACGGGTCACGGTGTCGTAAGTAGTCGCGCCGATGCGGACGACGAGAACTGTGCCGTCAGCCATAGTCGAGAGCAGATTGCCGTCAGCCGCAAATAGCAGCGGCGGGCTGTCGAGGATCACCCAATCGAAATGGTCGCGAAGCGCTTCGATCAGTGAATTGCATTCCGGTAGATTCAGCAGTTCGAGCGGATTTGTTACCATTCCGCCGGCGGTCATAACGTATAAATTGGAGTCGCTGATGTGATGCAGGATATCGGCGATGCGGGCCTTGCCGCGAAGATACTCGGTGAGTCCCGGAACGGCGGGCATGCCAAAGAGCTTGCTGATACTTGGCCGGCGAAAATCGAAATCCGCCAATAGAATTCGTTTGCCGGTCAATTGCGCCTGCGAGATGGCCAGGTTGCACGCGGTAAACGATTTACCCTCACCAGGTGAAGCGCTGCTGATGACAAGCGTGTGCAGAGATTGCGTACTTTGCAGATGGTTCAGCCGCGTGCGAAGGCTGCGAAACTCCTCCGAGGGCGCCTCCTTGGGCTTGGCTGGATCCATCAATAACGTATCCGGGGCAGGCGTATAGGGGACCGCCGGACAGGAACGCACGATCGATTCCAAATCCTCCAGATCGCGGGCTGCATAGGCGGCCACCGATGGCGTTTGCGTTTCGGTTTGACCCAGCTGCTCGACGACGCCGGCCGCAGTCGCGATCTCGACAGGCGGCGGCTCCTGGCTTATCGGTTCAGAAACAGCCTCGGGCGTCTCGGCGGCGGGAATGGGCCGGGTCACCGCCGGTTTCGGCGTCTCAGTCTTATCAGTTGCTGCTTTACGCAGCGCGTCGTGTACTCGGCTCATTTCCTTATGCCTTGCTTATGTAATAGTGAACGACGGAGCCGGCCATAATAGCCAGTCCGACGACAGTTCCAGCAGCCCAGCCAACCCACATCATCTGTTTGCGGCGCTGCACGACCACATCATTCTCAAGAAGCGGCACGCTTCCAAGCACAGGAAGCTGGGTATAAAGCCGCGCGTCCTTGAGAGTCTTGAGCGAGGTGTCTTTCATCTCGCGCATGCCGACGATGAAAAGTCCGATGATCAATCCCGCCACCGCTCCTATCGGAATGATGAGATACCGTTTGGGCTGGCTCGGCGAACTGGGGAGAGAGGCGGAATCGAGCTCCTCGAGCGTCTCGCCCTGCTTGCGGCGGTTCAGCTCGATCTGGGCGGCGGAACGCTGGCGCTGTATTTCCAGCTGATCGTAACGCTGTTTAAGAAGCTCGCGGTCGCGCTGCAGCTCGGCGTATTCTTTTTGTCCGGCCGGCAGGCTCTCGAGCCGGCTCTGATAACCGGCAATGGCGGCGTTTACGCCGGCGCTTTTCGTTTGCAGACGCTTGGCTTCCATCTCGTTGGCCTTCAGGCGTGTTTGCAGGTCGTTTACCACGATCTGCGCTTCGCGGCGATCCCGCGAGACCGCATAGACAGCCTTGGAAGCGCCGTCGTCATCTTTCGGCTTCTCTTTGAAAGCTTCATCGCGCTGCTGCTGCAAGACTTTCAGGCGTTCCCGCGAACGCTGCAGGTCCGGATAAGCATCGGTGTATACCTTTTCCATGGACGCGATCGAGGTATGCAAATTGTCGATCTCGCGGTCGAGCTGGGTGACTCGCTGGTTCTGCGCCTGTGTCTGGGGCGTGTTCTTTTCGATCTCGTTCAGACGGTCTTTGGCTGAGTTGAGCTCGGATTCGAGCATCATATGCTCGGTGGCATTGCGCGCCTGTGCATCGGCTACCGTTCCGCCACGCTGCTCCAGTGTCATCATCTGGGCCATGTTCGATTGCATTTCATCGGGCAGCCGGCCCGCATACCGGGCCTTAAATTCGGCCATCTTCTGCTCGTTGGCCTCCAGGTCCTTCTTGGCCTGGTCATACTGCTGGTTGATAAACGAACTCGCCTGCTGCTGGGCATCGAGCGTTTCGCGCGTGCTGGCGTCGATGAAACGCGAGACGATATCGGCGCAAACTTTCTGTGCGAGGATCGGATTCCGGTACGCAAAGGAAATTTGCATGGCCGGCAAGCTCTTGCCCGAGACGTTCGTGACGCCTTCGACGGTCTTGATGCGGATCCCCTTCTTCATTTCGCTGATCACGTCTTCCATCGGCTCGCTTTTTTGTTCCTTGGGATAGAGGCCGTAGGACGTGATGATCGTCGAGAGAGTGTTATGGCTCTCGATCGATTGAGCCATGGCATTAATGCGGTCGGAAATATCCTGGGCCGTGATATCGGGTACCACTTCGGTTGAAATCTGCTGCGGCACCATGCGGATGAGTGCTACTGAGACATACGTATCGGGCCACAGATAGGCGACGACGGTGGAGATGACCAGCCCGGCAAAGAGCGGGCCGAGTAACCAGCGGAAATTGCGCCGGATGATCGAGAGATAATCTTCGAAATCGAGAGCGCGGCGAGGAACGGAAGCTTTGTCAAGCATAAAGAATTGATTAAATTACTGAGTCAAAAATTAGTTGTTTGCACGCACGTGCCCAAAGGGACACGTCAGGGAACATAGACATGGTCGCCCGGTTCGAGCTGAATGTTCTGGTCCATATGCTTCCCCTTAATAACGTCCTTGTAATTGAACGGAATACGTTTCGAACCGCGCAGAACGTAGATCTTTTTCGAGTTGGCGAAAGGCTGCAGGCCGCCCGCTTTACTGATCGCTTCAAGAATGGTGGTGGGAACAACCAGCGGATATTCGCCTGCCCGAGCAATCTCGCCATCCATGTAGTAGCGTTTGCTGCCGACCTGTGCCACGGTGACCGTTACCAGCGGCTGCCGGACGTACTTAGCCAGAGCTTCGGCAATTTCTTTTTCCACCTCGTTTGGCGTCATTCCCCCCGCTTTTAAATCCCCCACTAGCGGCAGTGTGAACATACCGTCCTGATGAACCGTTACGGCCTGCGTAAACTGCTGCTCGTTCCAGACATGGACATTCAGAACATCGGCTGCGCCAATCTTGTAGGAACTCGAGTTTACCGGTTCATCGGCGCCGGGCGGACGCTTCTCGGACGGTTTTTGCGCCCCCTGCTCCTGCTGCGAAGGGTTCTGCTCCTGCGGTTGAGGCAAATTGGGGGGAGCGACCGGGGTCGCCTGGCCGAACAGGGTTAGGGATAGGCCGAAGAAAACGCTCAGGCCTGCGGCGCACCGGAATCGCTTAGAAGTGAGTCTGATCATGGCTCCAAAAAGAATTCGATTTATTACCCAATATCCTTGATTTTACAAAGTTTCTCGCGTCTCCGCGACTTTAACGGCTGATCGCGGTCCGGCCGGAAACGGCGCCGGTAAGCGCGGCGGCGGCAGGCTCGGCTCGTGTCACCGGTACCCACACTTCCATCGGACTCGGATCCCGGTTGCCGATTGCGTAGTAAGGAATAAACGTCAGGGTTATGGGACGCCTGGGCCGGTTCACCGTGCTGGCCAGCGGCTGGTATAAGTCTTCCTCCCCAAGAGACTTTTCGGCAACTTGGCCCGGACTTTTTAGGAGAGTGATGCCGTTTAGGAGATCTTTTCTTGTTTCGGCGGTAATGGTACCTCCAGTACGGATGAAGATATCGCCTAATTCGGCGCCGTTCTGATCGATTTGTTCTAGCGCATAAACCAACGGGCCGCGCAACAGCGCAAGGCGGCCGTAATCATCTGCCACACGCGGGTTGGCGACGGTGGGAACGGCGGGCATGGGGAGTTCGATAGAGATGGTGTCGCCCGGCTGCCACTGGCGCGATACCGGAACGTAGCTGGAGGGGCGGCTGGCGGCGATATCCCATGCCGCGCCGTTAACCGCCACTTTCATGGAAGCGGCCCATTCGGGCCAGCGCAGGTACAGAGTAAAATCAGTCGGCTTGGCGGGCTGCACAGAGAGATGGATAGACCCGTTCCAGGGATAATCCGTGATCTGATTTAACTTGATGCCGCTGCCGTCCTCGAGATGCCAGTTGAACTCAGAACTCTGGTACAGGTTTACATAGATGCCGTCGCGGCTGGTGGCATAGGCGTAGCCGGGCAGCGATTCGAACAGGCGTTCGAGATTGGGCGGGCAGCAGGTCGTGTCGTACCACGGATTTCGTAGCCGCTCTCCGGTAGATGCGAGCGGATTGCGATAGCAATACTGACTACCCCCGAGCGACATACCCGCGTTAACCGCGTTGTAAAGCGTTCGTTCGAGCAGATCAGCATAACGTGCCTCTCCAGTCATCATCAGAAGCCGGAAGTTCCACATCACGTTTGCAATCGCAGCGCAGGTTTCGGCATAGGCGGACTGGCTGGGCAGTTCGTACGCATCGCCGAAACTTTCACCAGCTGCACGTGCGCCCACACCGCCCGTGATATACATTTTGCGCTGCGCGAGATCGGTCCAAAGCAGCTCCAGCGTTCGCCTGAAGGCCGGATCGCCCGATTCCATGTAGTAATCGGTCGCACCGGAGGTAGCATAGAGCGCGCGCACGGCATGGCCTTCGAGTTCGGTGTGCGAGGTAAAGGGCCGGCCGCTGAACAGGTAATGCGCCTCCGAATCCTTGAGCTTGTAGCGATCGCGGTCGACGCCGCTGAAAAGGTAGCGGGCAAAGGCAAGATACCGGGTCTCGCCGGTCGTTCGGTAGAGCTCGATCAAGGCCATTTCGAGTTCCGGATGGCCCGTAAAAAAGGGCTTTTTGCCGGGACCGAAGTTGTTTACCACATCATCGGCGAAGCGAATGCCGGCATCGAGCAGGCGGCGGCTTCCGGTGGCGCGATAGTAGGCGATGCCGGCCTGCAGCAGGTGGCCCAGGCAGAAATCTTCATGCGAATGAGCCAGGTCGGTGAATCGTAGATGCGCTTTGTCGCCGGTGAAATACGTATCGAGGTAACCGGTTGCGTCCTGGGCAG
The DNA here is from genome assembly GCA_036557945.1 of Bryobacteraceae bacterium. GTDB lineage: Bacteria > Acidobacteriota > Terriglobia > Bryobacterales > Bryobacteraceae > Bog-105. The sequence goes on from DATBGM010000100.1 coordinate 26,474, forward strand.
CCAGAATATGCGTAATGAGCGATTCGACATCGCCGCGAAGCTGGGTTTTCTGTTCGGGCGCAGTATCGCCGGAGGCCAGCGCCCAGGCTGCGGCTTCGATCCATTTATAGAGATCGGCATCGCTTGCCGGCCGTCCTTTGCGAGACAGCTCAGAGTGGCCTTCCAAGCGCCGGAAATTATCGACCACGCCGTGTGCCTCAAGCTCGAGCAGCAACGTAGGCAGGCTGCGCTCGGTCGTGACGCGGCGGCGGGCGCTCCAGAACCCCTCGGGCATACGCACGGCCTGGACCGGGACGGTGTGCAGACGGGCGTTCAGGGAATGGTCCAGGTAAATGACGCCCTGGCTGCGCCAGTCGGGGGGCGCCGGCGAAGGTGTGCTTTGCGCGCGGGCAAGGGGCATCGCGGCGAATATCACGCTTGCGGCTGCCAGCCATGGCTTCATGCGGAGAGGGCTTTCAAATGGCGGTACACCAGAGAGACGGGTAGACCCACTACGTTTCCGTACGATCCTTCAATTGAGGAGATGAATTTGGACGCCAATCCCTGGATGGCGTAGGCTCCTGCTTTGTCGTCAGACTCCCCGCTTCGAGTGTACTCCGAAATTTCCTCATCCGTCAGCTTGACAAAGAAGACGCGTGTACTGGCCATGTCCACGATGGCTGCCCGCTCGGCCAGGAGGCAGATGCCGGTATGCACGCAGTGCTGTTTTCCGGAAAGGCGACGGAGCATGCGTGCGGCATCCTGCTCGTCATCCGGCTTTCCGAATACCTCATCCTCAATCGCCACAACAGTGTCGGCGCCCAAGACAATATCGCCGGGCGCGCGAGTTACGGCGCGAGCTTTTGCTTCGGCCAGGCGGCGGACGAAAGCTTGCGGCGATTCTCCGGGGTGCCTGATTTCCGGAACCGAAGCGGCACGGACGATATGCTCGATGCCAGCGGCGGCCAGTAACTCGTGGCGTCGCGGGGAAGCGGAAGCAAGAATCAGCACTCAAAATGAGGGTACACGGCGAACCTTCAGCCGCGATGCCTCATTGTCCGGTGATGCCCAGATATGTGAGGGTGATCATCAGTATCTGGCCGCTTGTCCGGCCTCGCACTTCAAACTGCGGCTCGTAACGCACCGTCAATCCCAGGTGCGCCTTCGGCATAATGGCGTCAAATTCCGGCCCGATGCTATTTTCCTGGTCATGAAAGGCGATGGCGGTGCCGCTGTCGAGCGCCAGCTTGCGGTAATAGCTTCCCGCGACGCCGATATTGATCAGGTAATGAAACATGCGCCGTCCGATACCGTATTCGAGCGTCATACCCGGTCCCGGCTTAATGTCTGTGCCGCCCTTCTTCGTATGAACCTCCCACGTGCTGAGCAGCGCCACGTTCCACTTCTTTGCCTTGTCCGGATAATAACTTGTTCCCAACTGAAATTGATGAGTCCACATCCCCAGCCCGTTGTTGAAGAAATCATCGGAGCTGTAGTCACCGGTCGGAGCGTAGAAAGATAGCTGAATAGATAATCCACCTTCGCTTTGTGCCAGCCGAGCATTAATCTGCTGACCGATCTCTAATTAAGAAGGCACGCCACACTCGTATGTTCCTCCGAAGTGGCGCTTGCGGGAGCTATTTGCTGTTCATGAAACGGACGCGGTCGAGAAAGTCGCGATGCCCTTCACGGTCGACCATCGACTCGAGTGCACCGATGAGCGATGGGTTTTTGTCAAACGCTTCATCGAGCGCCATGCTGGCCTTGTCGAATCCGGGGGCGTCGGCTGTGGTGAAGTAAAACGTGGCGCGGCCAGCCTTTCCGGTATGGAAGTCTTCGGTATCCATGCCGTAAGCGCTGACCGTGCCTTCTGCCAATAATTTTTCGAAAACCGGTACGATGCTGCTTTTCACCAGCTCGTTATATGCGCGCATTTGCCCTGGCTTCACCTCCCACTGCGCGCCGGACAGATAACCGCCCTCCGATTTGCCGGATCGCTGGTTGTAGATGCGGCCGACGAGAAAGTAATCCCAGTGTTTGGAAGCGCCCTGTACCGGCGACGTAGTGCTTCCGGGCTGCGCATAGATGGCTTCGAGCGCTTTCAGCAGATTGCCCTCAGACGTGGCGGTTAACCAGGTCCCGTGCGTTGGGTCGCCTTCCTGATGAATGAGATTGGTAAAGGCGCCGTAGCCGGTCAGCGTGCCGCCGGCGACCAGTTTGTCGAGCAGAGGCTTGTCCTGCTCATCGAGCTTCACCATGTCGCCCCACTGCGCGCGCGGCACGGCCCACTCGGAAATGTAGGTGTAGACGGGCGGTTTCCCCTGGTCTGCGGTCTGCGCCGGCAAAGGCGAACCGGCCGAGAAAGCAAGAGAGAGCAAGCCGAGGCACGCTGTTCGATTTCGCATTATTCCTCCAACAAAATAAGAGTCGGAGTGGATTATGAGGCCGAAACGGAACGCTGGCAAGTTTACCGGTTTTCTGGTACTTCCGCCGATCGAAAAAACGGTGTGTTTTTGCCGAACGAACTTCTGAGGCAGCCGGGCAGGCGCCGGTCACCGAAATCCGGAGTTTAATTTCTCCCGACAGAACAGCAACATCGGGCGACTTCCAGGCACGGCTTGCCTGCGCGCAAACAAAAGATTGAGAAAGTGTCCGGACCAGGCACTCCGCTTTATATTGGTAATGGCTGCGGTAACCGCCCAGGCCGATTGTAAAAACTGAAATGCGTCAGGCAGATAACCATCGTGCTGCGTCATACACTCCTCTACCTTTCCGAACAAAGCTGGCTGCGTCACTGGATGGAGAACTCCAGGCTTTCGCAGAAACTGACAGCGCGTTTTGTCGCAGGCCGGACTCTTAAAGAAGGCATCCGCGTCTTGCAGCATCTCTCGGGTGAGCGGATACTCGGGACGCTCGACTTTTTGGGAGAAAACGTCACATCTCTAGAGGACGCGGTACGCTCCAAGACGTCGTATCTGGCAGCGCAGGCGGAGATTGAACAGGCGCATTTGCCGGCGACGGTTTCGATCAAGCTGACGCAATTTGGCCTGGATCTTTCCGAAGGCGCCTGCGTGATGAATGTTCGGGCGCTGCTCGATCGAGCGCGCGAAACCGGAAGCCGCGTCGAGATCGATATGGAATCAACCGCCTATACGGATCGTACGCTGCGCCTGATCAGCGATTTTCAGGAGAGCCATCCCGGTAGCGTTCGCGCCGTTATTCAGGCATACCTGTTCCGCAGCGAAGCCGATATCGGTATGCTTTCCGCGCGAAAGATTCCGGTGCGGCTGTGTAAGGGCGCGTATCGTGAGCCCGCCAGTGTGGCTTTCGCGCGCAAGGCAGACGTGGACGCCAACTACGTGCGGCTGATGAAGCTGCTGCTGTCGGAAGGAACGCAACCGGCGATTGCCAGCCATGACGAAAATATGATCCGCCAGGCGGTCGGCTACACGAGGGAACAAAAGATCGCTGCGGACCGTTTTGAATTTCAGATGCTCTACGGCATCCGGCGCGATCTGCAGCGCGAACTGGTGTCGGACGGCTTTCGGCTTCGACTCTACGTGCCGTACGGCGATGCTTGGTATCCATATTTCATGCGGCGGCTGGCAGAGCGGCCGGCCAACCTGCTGTTTTTGGCGAAGAATCTGGTGCGGAATTGAGATGGCAACGCGCGTGCCCCTTGATTATGGGAGCGCGGAACCAGGCTGGCTGGAAAGGAGTCTAATGAAGGGGATGAAGTACTGGCTTTACTTTACGGCCAAGCTTCTGGCGATTGCTGGAGTTGTTCTCGGTCTCCAGGCTCTGCTGTTCCATTTTTATCCTGCTCCACCCGAGCCGCTGCCGCGTTTCGGGCCGGCGCCGCCGCTCTTTTTGCACGACATGCTCTTTACCTTCCTGATGTTCGGCATCTGGCTGATCGGAGCGGGTTTGCTGTTTGCAAGCATCTGGGACCAGCGGCGCCGCTGCCGCACCTGTCTGCGCAAGTTGATCATGCCGGTACCGCGAGGCTCCTGGGGCAACATGGTTGTGTTCGGCCGGCCGCAAACGGAGTGGATCTGCGCGTTCGGACACGGTACCCTCAGTATCGAAGAGCTGCAGATTACCGGACGACAGTTTCCCGACTGGCAGCCGCACGACGATAATATCTGGAAAGAGCTGGAATCGTTCGAACAGGCCCAGAAGTAACCGAAGCGATAGCTGGGCGTCCCAGTTTTTGGACAAATATTAACAGGCCCGACTATTGCCCATACGCATAAAATTACCCGCCCGGTTAAAGCGCCGCGCTAAAGCTATTTCTCCAGCCAGACGCCGCCTCGGCTTTTACATCCTGGGGGGCATGCTGGCGCTAATCGTCATCGGGGGCATCTGGGTTGGCTTCGTTTATGCAAAATACGCGCGGCTGACGGATGAAAAACTGGCCGAAGGACCGTTTCCGAACTCATCGCTGCTGTACGCTGCGCCTGAGACGGTAGGCGTGGGCGATCCGGGAACGCCGCTCAGCTTTGCTGCGACGCTGCGGGAGAGCGGCTATGGCGAAGATTCGCGCGCGAATACAGCGGGCTGGTATCATCTGCGGGCGGATGCCATTGAAATCTTCCCCGGGGAGCGGTCGGCGACTCGCGCCGAGCCGGCTGTGCTGCGGTTTTCGGGCGGACGTATCTCGTCGATTGTTGCCTTAAGCGACAACAGCACGCGCACCGAGTACACGCTGGAGCCGGAACTGCTCAGCAGCCTTTACGACAAGAACCGCGAAAAGCGGCGGCTGGTGCGTTACCAGGACATACCGCCGCTCCTGGTGCAGGCGGTCCTTTCGATCGAAGACAAGCGCTTTTTCCAGCACTCCGGCTTCGACCCGGTACGCATCATGAAGGCTGCTCTGGTGGATATTAAAGAGCGGCGCAAAACGCAGGGCGCATCGACCCTTACGCAGCAGCTTGCGCGCAATCTCTGGCTCGATGCGAACAAGAACTGGACCCGCAAATTCGACGAACTGCTGATCACGATTCACTTAGAACGTAAGCTGAGCAAGCAGAAGATTTTTGAGTATTACGCAAACCAGGTGGATCTGGGACGGCGCGGCTCGTTCGCCATTCGCGGCTTCGGTGAGGCGGCGGAGGCGTACTTCGGCAAGAGCATACGGCGCCTGTCGCTGTCCGAGGAAGCAACGCTGGCGGGATTGATCCAGCAGCCGAGTTTTCGCAATCCGGTGCGCTGGCCCGACCGCGCCAAGGCGCGCCGCAACGTGGTGCTCGCGCAGATGCTCGAAAACGGCTACATTTCGCAGAATCAATATGAAGAAGCCGCGGCGGCGCCGATGGTCATCGCCAAGCAGGGCATTGAGTGGGCGGATGCGCCGTACTTCGTCGATCTGGTGAACGAAAAGCTGACACAGGAATTTCAGGACCGCAATTTTCAGGATTCGGGATCGAAGATTTATACAACCATCGATCCGCAATTGCAACGCGACGCCGCGCAGGCGGTTGCGAGCGGCATGCACGAAATTGAACAACTGATCGCCAAGCGTAAGAAAGAGGGTGTCGCCCTGGAAGAGCCGCAGGTCGCGCTTATCTGCCTTGATCCGCATACCGGGGCTGTGAAAGCGCTCATCGGCGGCCGGAATTACGGCATGAGCCAGCTCAATCACGTGGTCGCAAAACGGCCTTCGGGCAGCGCATTCAAACCGTTTGTGTATGCGGCGGCGCTCAATACCGGGCTCTGGAATAACAGCACGGCTCCGATTACCACTTCATCGATTTTCGAAGATGAGGCGCAAACCTTCTTTTTCGGCGGCCAGACTTATGAGCCGACCGATTACCACAAGAACGCCTGGATGGGTCAGGTGACGGTGCGCACTGCCTTTGCCAAGTCGCTGAATGTGCCGGCCGTCGAAGTTGCGGAACAGACCGGTTACGGCGCGGTGGCAGAGCTGGCGCACAAAGCCGGGCTGCCGGATATCCGGGCAACTCCCTCGATGGCGCTCGGCGCATACAATGTGACGCCGCTCGAAATGGCGGGCGCGTACACGCTTTTCGCCAATAGCGGCGTGGAAGTAAAGCCGCAAATGATTTCGAAGATCGTGGACCAATCGGGCCACGAGGTCTGGTCGGCTGAGCCGCAAACGAAGAAAGTGCTCGATCCGCGCGTGACGTTTTTAACCGTCAGCATGATGGAAGATGTGCTGCGCTGGGGCACCGGCGCCGGTGTGCGCGCGCGCGGATTTGCGCTGCCGGCGGCGGGCAAGACGGGCACATCGCACGATGCGTGGTTCGCTGGCTTCACAACCCGGCTGCTTTGCGTGGTGTGGGTCGGGCTCGACGACTATCAGGACATTAAGATGGAAGGCGCCAAAGCAGCGCTGCCGATCTGGACCGATTTCATGAAACGTGCGCACCGGCACCGCGCCTACCGTGATGTCGCGGAATTCAATGTGCCCGAAGGTGTCGTCTCGGCGCAGGTGGACGCCGACAGCGGCTTGATCGCCACCAGTCTTTGTCCGAAAGTGATCACTGAATATTACCTGCTCGGGACACAGCCGACGGCGTTCTGTCCTCTGCATCCGGGCGGCACAACGGAGATTGCCGGCTGGGAGGCGACGCCGCCGCCTGCTCCTGCTACCTTCCCGGCGGTCCCTGCACAGCAGACTGCGACTACTGTCCCGGGCGTCACGCCTGCGAATCCAGAGCAGAACCAGCAGCAGAACGCCAAGAAGCACGGCATCCTGGACAAGCTGAAGAGCATTTTCAAGTAGCCGGACTCATTCTCGTCATGCCAGCGTATAACCTGGACAGGGAGCAACGATGAAAACGAAAGCGGTTCTCTACTGGACGGCCACCGTGCTTATCGCGCTCGAACTGCTGGTTGGCGGCATGATGGACCTACTGCGCAACAAGCAGGCCGCCGATGTGATCGCACACCTGGGCTATCCATCGTATCTGTTGACGATCCTGGGCGTCTGGAAACTGCTTGGGGCAGCAGCCTTGCTCGTGCCTCGTTTTCCGCGCCTGAAGGAATGGGCTTATGCCGGTGCCATCTTCGATATGACGGGTGCGGCATTCTCAAGCCTGGCAGCGGGCGATAGCGCGGCGACGATTGCAGTGCCTCTGGTTCTTACCGCGATCGCACTCGTTTCCTGGGCGCTGCGTCCGCCAGGCCGTATCTTGGGCGGCCTTTTTCGCGCGAATGGAGAGCCGGTCCCGAGATCCTAATCCGTTCAGCCTATTCGAACTCGCGAAAAAGGTATATAGTAAGACCAAACAGGAGGATCGGCATGATCTGTTCTCCGGCAATCCGTCTCGCCTGTCCGGTCTTCGCGCTCTGGCTGGCATCGTCAGCCTACTGCGCCCAGCAACAGCAGGACACACTTCTCGGGCCCGATTCGCGGGCCAAGGCTTCCATTCCGGCGTCGGTTACAGCGCCGCGCCCGAACATCTCGCCTGAGCTGCGCGGCGACATCTACATGGCCCGCAAGATGTATCGCGAGGCGATCGACATGTATCGCGAGTGCCCGCAGTCGGCGGTCACCATCAACAAGATCGGCATCGCGTTTCATCAGCTGATGCAGCTCGATCTGGCGAAGAAGAATTACGAGCGCGCCATCAAGATGGATCCGAAGTACCCGGAAGCGATCAACAATCTGGGAACGATCTACTATGCGCAGAAGAGCTACCGGCGGGCGATCAAGGATTACAAGAAAGCGCTGCGCGCGGGCACTCCGACGGCCTCGATTTACGCCAATTTGGGCGCGGCATATTTCGCGCGCAAGGACTACAAGCAGGCGGGCGAGTGTTACGAGAACGCATTGAAGCTCGATCCGGAGGTTTTCGAGCATCACGGGAATTTCGGCACCATGATGCAGGAGCGCACGGTGGAGGAGCGAGCCAAGTTTCATCTCTATCTCGCCAAGATGTACGCCAAAACGGGCGCGACGGACCGTGCGCTAATCTATCTGCGTAAGGCGCTGGAGGAAGGCGTGAAGGATCGCAATAAGATTCCTGACATGCCCGAGTTCTCGCTGCTCAAGACGAATGCAGATTTTCAGCAACTGCTCGCTGCAAATCCCAAGCCGCTATAGAGGTTGGCCTGACAGGCGCCGCTAAAGCTGCCGCAGCGGCGGCCGCAATCCTCTTTTTCGAAAGCTGCTCACCGGCACCCCCGCGTGCTTTGCGGCGCGTGGCAATTCTTCCGGCGAATGTTCTGATTGCCGATCCGCATGCCGACTGGATGCGGCTGGCGGTACCGCTGGTGCTCGAACAGGATCTGGCTGGCGCGCGCGATCTGGTTCCCGTATTGATTGCGAGCGAATCGGGTGTCTATGCGGCGGCGGCCTCCGAAACCCTGCGTGTCACTCTCGAAGACCGTGGCGGAAAAATCGATCTCGATGCGACTCTCGCCGGGGTTTCCAGCCAGCGCAGCGAACGCAGGTTGCCGGCGCGCGCCACTCCGGCCGATCTGATCGCTGCCTGCGACGCTCTGGCGCGGCAACTCGACTCGAGCGCGACCGCCTTCGGTACTCACAGCGTACCGGCTCTCCAGGCGTTTGCCGCGGGCGCGTTCTCTTCGAACACAAGCGCAAAAATTCAGCGGTTTAGCGAAGCGATTGCGGCCGACCCGTCGTTCGGTCTCGCTTACGCCGCCCTCGCCGAAGCGAATAAAGCGGATGCAGCTGCCGTGCTGGCAAAGGGCGCGGCACGCCGGGGCTCATTCAGCGCAGCCGATCGGGCACGCTTTGATTTTGTGCGGGCGCGTTTACTGCGTTCGCCCCTGCCTGAGCAGGCCGCAGCCGGCCACGCGCTCGTCGCCGTTACACCGAACGATGCGGAAGCATGGGCCTCGCTTTCGTCTGTCATGTTCCTTTCGGGCCAGGCGGCGGATGGCGAGCGGGCGATGTCTCGCGCCCTCCAAATCACCCCGGAGAACCCGAATTTGCGGCTGCAGCTCGCTACCGGGTTGATCGAGAACCGGCAATTCGCGCAAGCCGAAAAGATTCTGAACGGTTTGGCATCAAATCCTGCGGCTCTGCCTGCTCTGGCCGTATGTGTGTGGCTGGAAGGAGACCAGGCGAGGGCGGCATCGATTTATGACAAGTTTCTCGTTTCCGTTACGAACCAGGATGCGAAGCTGTTGCTCAAAAGTTCCTGGCAAGCGTTGACGGGCAGCCGCGAGCAGGCGATCTCGTTGCTGGCCGGAGCGCATTTGAGCGAGCCGCGGCTGGCCGCGTTTGCGAAAACACAGATCGTGGTCTGGCAGCTTCTGAATAGGGACCGCACGGCGGCGCGCAATACGGCTGCGGGCGCGGGGCCGATCGCGGAACTGCTTGCCGCGGGCGCGGGCTCGGCGGAAGAGTGGCGGGCGAAGGTGGAGGCGTTGCCGGCAGCAATAACGAACGCGGAGGTCAAAAAGGCGTTGCTGCGCTATGGGTATTTCTTGTGCGGCTTTTATCCGGAAGCTGCCGAGGCGTGGCAGGAAGCCGATCGCGAATCGGGCGGAGCGGACTTACGGGCGCGCGCCATGCTGGCTGCCTCACTTACTGCCGCAGGGCATGCCGATCAGGCCAAACAGGTTCGCGTTCAGCCGTTCGTACCCGATTTCAGCGATTTCTTCAGCGCCGTTTCGTTCAGCCGGCTGCGCGGTCAAGCCGAGTAAGTGCCGGCCTTGGTATCGGGCGGCACGATGCGGTGTTCTTTCCTGAGCCATGGTTTGGGCTGCGTGCCGAGATCGCGCCGATAGACGCGATCATACATATGTTTCGGCGTGGTGGTGCCGAGAGATGTATTGTAGAGATCGGTCAGGTCGAGCGCGGCCTTGACGTCGCTCTCGAAATCGTGCAGCGCGTGAAGCTGTTCGAAAGTGGCCGGAAACCGGCTGCCGCTTGGCGTCTCGAGAAACATCTGGTAGCCGCGATTGAGCAGCGTCGCAATTTCGCCCCGAATGACGACTCCGGCCCTTTCGATATCGGGCTGGTTCTTGCCTTCATCGCCGATGAGGGCGGCTACGCCATGTTTCGAAACGCGCACGCGGCCGTCGGGCAGATTTTCGGTTGCGAATCCTGCGTTGCGAAGAATGTCGATGCGTTCAGCGAAAGTTGGGATCTTCGGACGCGGCCGGCGGAAGAACATACTGTCAGTATAGAAAGTGACCGATGAATCCACGCCTGCCCATAGCTGCCATAACAGACGAATTTTCACAGTCGCTGGCCACTGTTCTTCCCGTCATGCAGGAGATCGGGATGACGGCGGCGGAACTGAGAACGATCGACGGAAAGAATATTCTCGATCTGACCGATGACGAACTGAAGCGCACGAAAGAGTTGCTCGATCAGTTCGGCGTACGCGTTATCTCGATCGCGTCGCCGCTGCTCAAGTGCGTGCTGGAAGGAGGCGGCGAGCTGGACAAGCGCTTCGAGCACGATATCTTCGCATCGAAGCATACTCCTGCCGATCAGCCGCGGCTGGCAGAGCGCGCCGTCGAAATCGCGCATTTTTTCAGCGCGCGCATTATTCGCGTTTTTTCGTACTGGCGCACGACCGAACCCGAACGGGCGATCGACCCGATTGCGCGCGCGTTAAGCGACCTGGCGGATCTGGCGGCAGGTGAATCGCTCGTGATCGGGCTCGAAAATGAGCACGCCTGTAACATTGGCACGGGCGCCGAGACGGCGCGCATTCTGCAGCTTGTCTCAAATCCCGCGCTTATGGTGGTCTGGGATCCCGCCAATGCGTCGGTTGCAGGTGAACAGTCGTTTCCGGAAGGCTACGGGCGATTGCCGGCGGAGCGCATCGTCCACGTCCATGCCAAGGACTGTGACATGTCTAGCGGCAAGCCGGAGTGGGGGCCGCTCGGCACCCGCCACATTCCGTGGAAAGAGCAAATTGCAAAACTGATCGCGGATGGCTATCGCGGGTACATCAGTCTCGAAACGCACTGGTCCGGCCCGAACGGAAATAAGCTTGAAGGGAGCCGTATCAGCGGCTGGAATCTGCGCGGACTCGCGTCAGCCTGAAGCTTCGTCGCCGAGATAACGGCCCGGACTGAGATAGTGTTGCACGTAGTCGGCGACGGCCTGGGGCAGGGGAGTGAACGGTTGAGCGAAGCCTGCTGCGCGCAACTTGCCGATGTTGGCGCGGGTGAAGTACTGATACTTCGGCCGCAGCGTCTCGGGCATCTCGACATATTCGATGCGCGGCTCGCGTCCAACAGCAGCGAAGATGGAGCGGGCGAGCGTGTTCCAGGTGTTCGGCTCGCCTGAGCCGATATTGAATAGTCCGCCGCCATCGACCTTTTCGGCCAGGAACAGAGTGGCTTCAACTGCATCTTTCACGTACAGGAAATCGCGCCGCTGCTCACCGTCGGCGTATTCAGCGCGATAACTCTTGAACAGTTTCGCGCTGCCGGTGCGCGCGATTTCGCCAAAAGATTTGTGTACGACGCTGCGCATGTCGCCCTTATGATTTTCGTTCGGCCCGAAGACGTTGAAGTATTTCAGCCCGGTGATGCGGTTGAGGAATCCGGCGCGCTCGGCGTAGCAATCGAACAGGTGCTTCGAATAGCCATACATATTCAGCGGCCGTAGCGTAGCGAGATCGACGTTTTCGGCTACCTCGGCGGCTGCATCCCCATAGGTCGCGGCCGATGAAGCATAGACGAAACGGACACCGCGCGCCAGTGCGAAGCGGGCGAGAGTTTTAGTGTATTCAAAGTTGTTGCGGATGAGGTAACTGGCGTCCGTTTCGGTCGTGGAAGAGCAGGCCCCAAGATGAAAAATGGTGCTTAAGCCGCCGAGCGATTCGAGCTGTTTCAGTAAGTCATCAGCTTCGACGTAGTCCGCAAAGCGGAGCGGGACCAGGTTTTTCCACTTTTCCTCCTTGCCGAGAACATCGCTGATCAGGATATTCGTCTTGCCGCGGCGGTTCAGCGCCCAAACGAGCGCACTGCCGATGAAACCTGCGCCGCCCGTGACCAGGATGGTTCCTTTTGAGAAAGCGCTCATTTCAGGATTTATTGACGATGAGCATCGGGATATGAACCTTATGCCGCACGGCGTTTATGGTCGTGCCGAAGATCAGGTCTTTCAATCCGCGATGCCCGTGCGAGGCCATTACAAGCAGATCCGGTTTCAGCTCGTTCGCCACGCGCGCGATCTCTTTCGCCGGACTCCTGCTGTGGCGCACCAGCGTGTCCACTTCGATCTGACGATCGCGCAAGGATTCGACGATATGCGCCAGGTACTGATCGCCTTCTGTTATTTCTGCTGTAGATGACTGCGAGCCGAAGAGCTGGCTCGTCACGCCTTCTTCCACATGCAGCAGCGTCACGCGCGCACCGTGCAGGCGCGCAAGTGCGAGAGCGTTGGCGATTGCCTCGGCATCCGAATCGCTGTGATCGAGCGGAACCAGAATGTTCGAATAGCGGCGCGCGCTGGCAAGAGCGGGTGCGTCGGTTCTGGTCAGCGAAGCCGGGCCTGTGGGGGATGGCTTTCTGCGGAGCCAGGGCCAGGCGATCACGATCGCGAGCAGCGCCATCAGGGCCGCGCCCAGGAGCAGGGTGGCCGTCAGAACGTAATCGCGCCAGGACCCGCTCGCCTGCATCCAATCTCTTACCTGCTGGATGCTCAGCCATATATCGAGCGTAAGGATAAACGCGGCACATATCCACGCGCTCACCTGCACCCAGCCAGGATTGGCGAACTCCTGCATGCGTTTGCGGTCGCTGGTGAAGTGAATGAGCGGAATGATGGCAAAGGGAAGCTGCAGATTGAGCAGGATCTGGCTGTAAATAATCAGGTTGTAACTGGCCGCCTCGCCTGCAAAATAGACGGTTAACGCGGCCGGCGTGACGGCAAGCAGCCTGGTAATGGCGCGCCGCAGCCAGGGTTGCATGCGGAAACGCAGGAATCCTTCCATGACGATCTGACCGGCCATGGTTCCGGTGAGCGTCGAGCTCTGTCCCGAGCAAAGCAGTGCCGCGCCGAACAGTACGCTGGCAAGGGTCGTACCGAGCAGCGGAGAAAGAAGCGCATGCGCCTGCTTCATCTCGGTGACAACGATGTGATGCTTGAAGAACACGGCCGCGGACATGACAAGAATGGCCGCGTTCACAAACAAAGCGCCATTCAAGGCGAGCGCCGAATCGAAGAGATTGAACCGGCACGCCTCGCGCTTCTCCTCGCGTGTTTCGCCGATCCGGCGCGTTTGCACGAGCGCGGAGTGCAGGTACAGATTATGCGGCATCACCGTCGCACCAAGAATGGCGACGGCTACGTAAATACTGCTCGAATTGAGATGCGGAATCAGGCCGGTAAGCATCTCCGGCGCGGATGGCTTGGCCAGGAAAATTTCGAAAGCGAAACAGCCGGCGATGGTGGCGATGAGCGCCAGCACAAACGCTTCAATGACGCGGATGCCCAGCCGCGTAAACCACAGGACCAGCAGCGTATCGGCCGCCGTGGCGAGCACGCCGATGAGCAGCGGGATGTTGAACAACAGGTTCAGCCCGATCGCTGCGCCCAGGACCTCCGCCAGATCACAGGCGATAATCGCGAGCTCGCAGAGTATCCATAGCACGTAGGAGATCGGACGTGGATATTCGTCGTGGCAGGCTTGCGCCAGGTCGCGGCGGCTGACAATGCCGAGCCGGGAACTCAAAGTCTGCAACAGCAGCGCCATGAGATTCGAGACAACCAGAACCCAGAGGAGGTGGTAGCCAAAGCGGGCCCCGCCTTCGATATCGGTGGCCCAGTTGCCCGGGTCCATGTAGCCGACGCTGACGAGATAGGCCGGCCCGGCAAACGATAGCAGGCGCCTCCAGAAGCTCGGATGCGCGGTTTTGACGCTCGCATGAACTTCGGGGAGCGAAAAATCCCGGCGGTCTAGCGAGCGATCTTGCAGCATAGAGAGCTTTGTACCTAGTATGGCAGCGCACGGAGCCGGAACCGTGCCGGCCGGAAACGGTGAGGCGTGATTTCTGAATCCGAAAGCAAGCGATGCTTTTCATCTGAAAAGAGCAAGCCTCGATGAAATGCTGCTGGCCGCAGGTGACGGTTGCGGTCACCGGGGAATACTGGTCTTCCGGGGGCTCGGATGGACGATCGTGCGTACCAGAGACGATCACCTGTTCGCTCACGGCGGCGACAATCCTGGCTTCCACTCCATTTGCGAGGTCTCAACGCGTACCAGCGCCGGATTCGTGATGGTGACCGACGGAGACAACGGAGCAGAGCTTGTGAAGAAACTTGCTCCTGCGGTTTCGACCGTCTTTATGCGTCAGCGGCATGAGCGAAGCGACTGGCGGGAACCGTATCCGCGTCAACGAGAAAAGCTGTGACAGTTCGCTAGAACGGGATGTGCGGTCCGAGTCCGCGTACAGGCTTTTTCTGCGGAGGCTCGTCATCGCTTGCGCTGGCGCGCGGCGGAGCATGGCTGGAATCGAGATCTGACTTGTCAAATGTCAGCGGGCGATCGAGCACCATCTCGACTGTCGAGCCCTTGGTAAGAACCGCATCGGGGCCGCGCGTGGCAAGTACGCCGATCAAGCCCGCAGCAGCGCCCGCTCCAGCGCCAATTGCTCCTCCTGTGCCGGCGTGACCGGCGGCTCCACCGATGCCTGCGCCGATTACCGTGCCGGCCGTGCTGGCCCCGACTACAGTGCCGGTATCGCCCTTCTTGTTTCCGGCGCTTTTAATTTTGCTGCCTTCGCGTTCGAGCGTTTCATCGCTGCGCGGATCGATTGCGCCAAGGTCGGAACGGAACGTTTTGGTGATGCCGTTAGGAAGCGTGAGCGAATCGAAGCGGACCTGCAAAGAGCCGCGACCTTTCACGTGGCCGGGCCGTTTTACTTCTGTAATCGTACCTGTCACCCAGCTCCCCTGCGGAATGACAATTCGATTGTCGGCCAGGATCGGAAAGGCGGTTTCCAGGTAAATGCGATCGCCGACGACCGCCTGTTTTGTGCTGACGCTGTTGATCATGCTCAGCAGAATGTGCGTGCCCGGCTCGACCCGAACAACATCTTTGGGTATTTGTGTATCGGACCGCTGCTTCAGCTCATCCTGCGCGAAAACGGCGGTCACCGCACTCAGGCATAAACAGAGGATTACCCTAAAACGCACCATTTTTATTTAGTCTAGCGTGAATTTCGGCTTGCGCCGGCAGCCTGTTTTGCCGGCTGTCCTGCGAGGCGTCGAGCCTTCCGCACAAGCGTGCTGAGGGGCAGAGCGGGCAGCGTGTGAAGAGGTGTCCAGCGGCATTCCGCGCAATCGACCGGCGCTTCCGCGCGGTACACTTCGCAGCGATAGTCGTGATACGTAATGGCGTGGCGGAACTCGCCGACCTTATCGCTAAGAACCGCCTCCGGCAACTGCTCCCGCTCGGGCAGTTCCCAAAAGCCGGGCATGAGGCGCGCGCCGGCGGGACGCTGCCACAACAGAATGCTGCCGTCGCGCTCAATCCAGAGCAGCCTTCGATGCTCGGTGACGGCTTTCCTGGAGACCAGCTTGACGGGAAATTCGTTCTCGCGCCCGGACTGCCGCGCCCGACACACGCCCGAAACCGGACACAGCAGGCATTGCGGATTTTTCGGCAGACAGATCGTCGCGCCGAGCTCCATCATGGCCTGATTGAACGGGCCGGGCTGTTTTGTATCTAAAAGCGCATCGGCTACACGCGCGAAATGCTTGCGGCCTTTGGCGGAGGCTGTGTCGACCGGATCGGCCCGCACCCGGCTCAGGACCCGCAGGACATTGCCATCAACGGCAGCATGCGGCAAATCGAATGCGATGCTCGCTACCGCCGCGCTGGTATATTCGCCGATGCCGGGCAGTTGACGGATCTCGTCGTGACTGTGCGGAAAGCTGTCGCGAGCCCGCATGTGCTGCGCCGCTTTCTGCAGGTTGCGCGCGCGGTGATAATAGCCGAGGCCGGCCCAATGCGCCAGCAGATCTTCTTCGGGCGCATCAGCGAGTGTCGCGATATCCGGAAAGCGCGCGAGAAAACGCTGGTAAAACGGGATCACAGCCGCCACGCGGGTCTGCTGGAGCATGATTTCGGAAATCCAGATCGCGTACGGATCGCGCGTGCGCCGCCAGGGCAGATCGCGCTTGTGCCGCTCGAACCAGGAAAGCAGGGCTCTCCGAAACTGCGCAATCTCGGGCTGCGAAAACGTAGCTACTGGTGTTTGCACGGCAGCTCGGCTTGGTATTTCGAAAGGTCCGGATAACGATTGTGCTGGAAGGCGTCCAGCATGACTTGCTGGATGTGGTCATTGGGCACGCAGAACAGGGCACGAAGCTTTTCCGGCACGAGTGCACGGTCGAAGGGCTCCTGCGTCATCGGAGTCTTGCCGGAAGACTGATAGTCGTTACCAAAAATCTGCGGCTTGCCGATGCGGTGCAGATAGCGGTCCAGCGTCATGGCGCAAAGTTTTCTGCTTTCCTGGTCTCCTTTGGCGAGCGCCGCCATAGCCAGCACATGCGCAAACAGAATGTCATCCGCTCCACTGCCGTGTTGAAAAACCATAGCCGCCTCGCGAAAATCAGCGCCGGTCTTCAGTTCGCCTCGTACCAACATCGCGCGGACTTCCCTGCGCCGCGCTTCGTCGCGCGGCCCGATCTTCGACCAATCCAGCTTGCTCAAGTCGCCGCCCGGCGGTTCGCGGTCCGCCTGATCGGCCACGTAGATCTGGTGCATTGTCCCGGCCCGAGCGGTTTCGCCCTGCGGCCCGGCAAAAGCGGCGCAAGCAATCAGAGTCACGGCAAGAACTGAGAGTCCGTTCTTCACGCGCCTCTCCCGCATCCAGCATCTATACTAGTAACGAGCCTTTCTTTCCTGCCAAACATTGTTCGGGTTTCCTGTTTCCGATGCCGGAAGACACCAGCGTACCGTCGTGCGAAGTCGTTGCCAGTGAAGAAGTAGCCGCAGCGGCTAAGCCGGTGCTGGCAATCCGCGGCGCGCGCGTTCACAACCTCAAAAATATCAGCGTCGACATCCCGCACAACAAGCTGACGGTGGTCACCGGCGTTTCCGGTTCCGGTAAATCGTCGCTTGTGTTCGACACGATTTATGCGGAAGGCCAGCGCCGCTACGTGGAGTCGCTCTCCGCCTATGCGCGTCAGTTCCTGGAGCGCATGGAAAAGCCGGATGTGGATGAAATTCTGGGTATTGCGCCGCCGATTGCCATCCGCCAGAAGAACCAGACGCGCAATCCGCGCTCGACGGTGGCAACCGCGACCGAGCTTTACGACTTCATGCGGCTGCTCTGGGCGCGCGCCGGACGAACCTACTGCCCGAACGACGGCACGCGCATTCAAAGCGATAGCGTGGACCAGGTAGCCGACACGATGCTCGCCGAAGCCGCGGACTCGCGCTGGTATGCGCTATTTCCCGTGCGGGCGGAAGGCGGAGCGGCGGCCCTGCGCGACCGGCTGTTCGATCTGCGTAAAAAAGGTTTTAACAGGTTGTTTCAGAACGGGCAGACGTTCGAATTTTCCACGCCCGAATCGCTGCTCGAGATCGATTTCGCAAAGCCGCTCTTCGTACTCGCCGACCGCATCGTGATCCGGCCCGACCTGCACCAGCGCATCGTCGATACTGTCGAAATCTGCTATCGCGAAACGGGCGAAGTTTTCTTCGAAGCCGCCGGTGTAGCCGATCCGAAGCAGCTGCATTTCAGCGAAAAGTTCGCCTGCAAAAAATGCGGTCATGTCGCTGCGGTTCCCGAGCCCGCTTTGTTCAGCTTCAATAACCCGATCGGCGCATGTCCGGTCTGCCAGGGTTTCGGCAATACCATCGACTACGATTTCGGTCTCATCATTCCGGACCCGTTTCTTTCCCTCGAGCAGGGCGCCGTCGATCCCTGGACAAAGCCGCAATACAGTTGGTATTACGACGAGGCGTTTAAGCCGAAAGCGCGCGGCAAAGCGCGGCTGAACGTCGCCTACTGCGATCTCAAGCCGGAAGAGAAGCAGTTCGTGCGCATGCACCTCAAGCGTTTCTTCGACGAGGTCGAAAAGAAGAAGTACAAAGTGCACGTGCGCGTGTTTCTGAGCCGCTATCGCGCGTATACCGAGTGCCCGTCGTGTAACGGCGGCAGGCTCCGGCCGGAGGCGCTGTGGGTAAAGCTGGGCGCATGTAGTATCGCAGACGTCGCCCGCATGAACATCGCGCGCGCGCAGGGATTTTTTGACAGTTTAGAGCTAAGCCCGGAAGAAGCGGAGATCGCCGATCGGGTGCTCGAAGAAATCCGGCAGCGCTGCAAATTTCTGAACGACGTCGGCCTCGAATACCTGACGCTCGATCGTTTGTCGGCGACGCTCTCGGGCGGAGAGGCGCAGCGCATTCAGCTTGCCACTTGCCTCGGTTCGCGGCTGGTCGGGGCAACTTATGTTCTCGATGAGCCTTCTATCGGTCTGCACAGCCGCGATACCGCGCGCCTGATTCATATTCTTCACGATCTCCGCGAACTCGGTAATACGATCATCGTGGTTGAGCACGATCCCGAGATTATGGCGGAAGCCGACTACATTCTCGACCTGGGGCCCGGGGCGGGGGAGGGAGGCGGCCGCGTCATCTTCTCCGGCAGCTACGATCAACTGCTCGTCAGCAGTCCTGGAGCGGATCGGGAATCACAATCGCTCACCGGACGCTACCTGCGCGGAGAGCTTGCTGTATCGCGCAGGCGCGAGCGGCGCAAAGTGAATCCCAAACGCAGCGTGCGCTTCATTGGCGCGCGCGCCAATAATCTGAAAAACATCGATGTCGAAATTCCGCTCGGCATGATGGTGGCCGTAACAGGCGTTTCGGGCTCCGGAAAATCGAGCCTGGTGCATGAAGTGATCTACCGCGCGCTTGATCTGGAAGTGAATAAAGATCGTCAGAGTACTACGTCCGGCGAGGAGGAAACGAGTCCGGCGCGGTTGAAATTGAAACGAGTCGAGCGGGCGAATCTGCTGACCAGCGTTGTGATGGTGGATCAGTCGCCAATCGGGCGCACGCCGCGTTCGAATCCGGTTACGTACGTCAAAGCGTTTGATCTCATCCGCGATCTTTTTGCGTCAACGCCTGAAGCCCAGCGGCGCGGTTATAAATCCGGGCACTTCTCGTTCAATATTCCCGGCGGGCGTTGTGAAACCTGCCAGGGCGATGGAACGGTTACCGTCGAAATGCAGTTTCTGGCCGATGTGGAACTGGTCTGTGAAGAGTGCAAGGGAACGCGTTATAAGCCCAGCGTTCTCGATATTCGCTATAAGAACCTGAATATTCATGAAGTGCTACAGCTCACGGTGCGCGAAGCTCTCTCCGTTTTTGCGGATACGCCGCGGCTTGCGGCGCGTCTCAAGGTGCTGGCCGATGTAGGGCTGGGTTATCTGCGCCTGGGGCAATCGGCCACTACACTGAGCGGCGGAGAAGCGCAGCGCGTAAAGCTCGCCGCGCATCTGGCTCAGGCAAGCTGCGCGGGAACATTGTTTCTTTTCGATGAACCGACTACCGGATTGCATTTCGACGACATCGCGAAGCTCTTACAAGCGTTTGAGCGCCTGATTCACAATGGCGGCAGCATTCTGATCATCGAACACAACTTGGATTTGATCCGCGCAGCGGATTGGATCATCGATTTAGGTCCGGAAGGCGGCGATGCGGGCGGCCAGATTGTGGCGCAAGGAACCCCGGAAGCGATAGCCGCCGTGCCTGCATCGCATACCGGAAAATATTTGAAACAAGCGCTGTTTGCCGAGAGCGCGATCGCATAGGCAATGCCGGGTCTGCGCGAGCTGCCGTCAGTCGATCAGGTATTCCGGAACTTGCACCCGACCAACGGGCTTCCCGAAACTCTTGTCAAAGGCGAAATTCGAAGCGTGCTTGCAGAAAGGCGTCGCGCGCTGGCAGGAGGTTCCGGCGAAATCTGCCAGAGTGTTGAAGAAGAGGTAAAGACCAGGCTGGCCGAGCTTTTGAAACCGGGTCTGCGCCGCGTTATCAATGCCACGGGCGTAGTGTTGCATACGAATTTGGGGCGGGCCCCGCTGCCGGCATTCGAGCCGCTCTCCGGCTATACAAATCTCGAATACGATCTCGCCACGGGCCGCCGCGGCAAACGTGACAGCCATCTCTCGCCCGTTCTCGAACGGCTTCTCGGTAGACCGGCAGTCGTCGTGAACAATAACGCGGCAGCGGTCTATCTTGTTCTCAATGAGCTGGCGGGCGGCGGCGAAGTGATCGTATCGCGCGGCGAGTTGATCGAGATCGGCGACGGCTTTCGCATCCCCGATATCATGGCTCGCTCGGGAGCGGTACTGCGCGAAGTGGGTACTACAAACCGGACCCGCATCGAAGATTACGAGCGCGCCATCACGGAGCGAACGCGCCTTATTCTGCGCGTGCATCGTTCGAATTTTCAAATGAGCGGCTTTACCGAGCGGCCACCGTTAGAAGCGCTCGCGGTGCTTGGTAAAGAGCGCGGCATTCCCGTGTTCGAAGATCTCGGCAGCGGGTGCCTGGTTGATCTACGCGCAGCGGGCATTCACGAACCGGCCGTTTCGGAAAGCCTTGCGGCGGGTATCGACCTGATATCGTTCAGCGGTGATAAGCTCCTCGGCGGCCCGCAGGCTGGAATTATCGCGGGCGATGGCGCGTTGGTCCGGCGGGTGCGCCGTAACCCGATGTACCGGGCTTTCCGTGTCGACAAACTGATTCTGCAGGCGCTTGAAACAACGCTGCGCCATGCGCTCGAAGAGAACTGGCGTGCGATTCCCGCTCTGGCCATGATTCTTACGCCGCTCAATGAGCTGCGCGCCCGCGCCAAACAAATGGCCGAGCGGCTTGAGGCGATTAATTGCGAGCTGCGCGAGACCGAATCGCTGATCGGCGGAGGTTCAACGCCCGATCAAAAGCTTGCTACTTGCGCCATTGAACTGAGCGTGCCCGATGCCGCGGAATTCGAGCGTCGGTTGAGGAAAGCAGAGACTCCCGTGATCGCGCGTATCGAACACGACAAGATCATTCTCGATTTGCGCACGGTTTCCGAGGATGAAGAAGAGGCACTGGTGGCGGCGGTCCTCCGTGCACGAGACCTGCATTAAGCGCTCGCCTTGGCGCCGAACATCTTCTCCATATTCCGTTGAACCTCTTCGGCTGTCAGATCCTGTTTATGGGTTCCTATGCTCCATTGGTAACCGAACGGATCCGCCACCGTTCCCGTGCGATCGCCGTAAAACTGGTCTTCCACCGGGCGTTTCACGGTCGCGCCCGCTTTCACCGCCCGCTCGAAACTGGCGTCCGCGTCCTCTACATACAGCATGTACGAAGTAGGCGACCCGCCGAGTGTCTGCGGGCTTTTGTTGCCGTAAGCTGGATTCTCGTCGGCCATCATGAGGCGCGAATCGCCAATCTGGATTTCGGCATGCGCCACACCCCCGCCGGGTGTTTTCAGGCGCATCGTTTCTTTCGCGCCGAACGCTTTCTGGTAGAACTTGATGGCAGCGTCGGCATCCTTAAACGTCAGATACGGTGTGACGGAATGAAATCCGTCGGGAATCGGCTTCACATTCGGCATATAGTTCCTCCCGGACTATTTTTTCGTAAAAGATTGTAGCGCTTCGTCAGCAGCCGAGGCGTGCGGCAAAATCGCCGCGC
Organism: Bryobacteraceae bacterium; assembly: GCA_036557945.1. Classification (GTDB taxonomy): domain Bacteria; phylum Acidobacteriota; class Terriglobia; order Bryobacterales; family Bryobacteraceae; genus Bog-105. The sequence continues at coordinate 48,070 of DATBGM010000100.1, forward strand.
GATAAACGCCGGATAAAATCGAGATCGCCTTCCAGGAAATCGAGTGCGGGCAAGGACGCGAGCTCGATCCAGCAGATCTGCTCATAGATACGGCCGACCGGCTCGCCGGAAAATTCAGGCACCGAGAAGAAAAGCAGATGAACACGGCTGCCGGTGGGGTAATCGTGTTCGTAGCGCGCCAGCTCGCCGCCGATGCGCGCCGAGATGCGCAGTTCCTCCCAGAGCTCCCGAATGAGCGCCTCTTGTGGTGTCTCGCCGTGCTCCACTTTGCCGCCGGGAAATTCCCACTTCAGAGGATGACGATCGTTTTTGCGCCGCTGTCCTACCAGCACCTGCCCGCCGCGATGAATGATGCCGGCCGAGACGAGCAGCGGTAGACGTGCTTTCATGAGCGCATTCGGCGGGCAGACTCCAAAACTCTTCTATCAGACGGTAACTTCGGATTTCGATTTTTCCGCCATGAGCTGGCGCAGGACATAGGGAAGGATTCCACCGTGACGATAATACTCGGCTTCCTGCGGTGTGTCGATGCGCACATTGGCTTCGAACTCGATCTTCTTGCCTTTGGCCGGAGTGGCGGTGACGCGGACGGACCCGCCGCCGGCGGCAATCGCTTCTCGAATTCCGACTATGTCAAAAACTTCTTCGCCGGTCAGGCATAGACTGTGCTGGTTGTGCCCCGTCGTGAATTGCAGCGGCAGCACGCCCATCTGCACCAGGTTCGAGCGATGGATGCGTTCGAAACTTTCGGCGATCACGGCGCGCACACCGAGCAGCAGAGTCCCCTTGGCGGCCCAATCGCGCGACGAGCCCGAGCCGTATTCTTTACCCGCGATGATCACCAGCGGCACGCCGTCGTTCTTGTATTTCACCGAAGCATCATAGATCGACATCTGCTCGCCATCCGGCAAATGCCGCGTCACGCCGCCCTCCACGCCCGGAACAAGCAGGTTCTTCAGGCGAATATTGGCGAACGTGCCACGGACCATGACTTCGTGATTGCCGCGGCGCGAACCGTAGCTGTTGAAATCGGCCGGCTTCACGCCAAGCGAGATCAGGTAACGGCCTGCCGGGCTGTCGACGGCGATCGAGCCCGCCGGGGAAATGTGATCCGTCGTCACCGAATCGCCCAGCACCGCCAGCGCGTGCGCGCCGTGAAAGTCGGTTACGAATGTTTCCGGATCGGCGATCTGGTCGAAATAGGGCGGCTGCTTGATGTACGTGGATTTATCGCTCCACTCGAAAATGCTTCCTTCCGGAACGGGCAGCGAATTCCAGGCTGTGTCTCCGGCGAAAACTTCGCTGTATTGTTTATGGAAAAACTCGGTTCGCGCCGACGATTTCACAACTGTCTCTACTTCGTGCGGCGACGGCCAGATGTCTTTGAGATAAATCTTCTCTCCCTGCTCGTTCTCGCCGAGCGGATCTTTCGTGAGATCCAGATCGATGCGGCCGGCAAGCGCATAAGCAACGACCAGCGGCGGCGAAGCAAGATAATTCGAGCGCACCAGCGGATTGACGCGGCCTTCGAAATTGCGATTCCCGCTGAGTACTGCCGCGACGTTCAATTTGCCCTCGTTAACTGCCGCGGCGACATTCTCCGGAAGCGGACCGCTGTTGCCGATGCAAGTCGTGCAGCCATAGCCGACCAGGTGAAAGTTCAAACGCTCCAAATACGGCATCAACCCTGCGTCGGTCAGGTAATCGAAGACGACTTTGGAGCCGGGGGCCAGCGAGGTCTTCACCCAAGGCTTCGGCTTGAGGCCTTTTTCAACGGCTTTTTTCGCAAGCAGGCCCGCCGCAACCATCACGGACGGATTCGAAGTGTTGGTACAGCTCGTGATCGCCGCAATCACCACCGCGCCGTCATGAATCTTCTCTTTATGGCTGTTTACCGAAAGAGTCGCCGACTTCGGACCATGCCCGAGGGAGGTAAGGAAATTCTCTCTTACATCGTGCAGCTCCACGCGATCCTGCGGACGTTTCGGTCCGGCAAGCGATGGAGTGACCTTTGCAAGATCGAGCGAGAGCGTGTCCGAGTAAACCGGATCGGGCGAATCGGCCGTCAGGAACAGACCCTGCTCCCTGGCATAGGCTTCCACCAGGTTGACGTGCTCGGGTGGGCGTCCGGTAAGCCGTAAATAATCGAGCGTGACGGCATCGATCGGGAAGAAGCCGATGGTTGCGCCATACTCCGGCGCCATGTTGCTGATGGTGGCGCGATCGGCTAGCGAAAGCGCGCTCACGCCTGGACCGTAAAATTCGACAAATTTGCCGACCACTCCCTTTTTGCGGAGCATCTGCGTGACGGTAAGCACCAGATCGGTAGCAGTTGCACCTTCGGGCAGATAGCCGCTCAGCTTAAAGCCGACCACTTGCGGCAGCAGCATCGAAATCGGCTGGCCGAGCATACAGGCTTCCGCTTCGATGCCGCCCACGCCCCAACCAACTACGCCGACGCCGTTGATCATCGTGGTATGTGAATCGGTTCCCATCAGCGTATCGGGATAGGCATGCGCTACGCCGTTTTTCTTGTCCGTGAATACGACGCTCGCCAGGTACTCGAGGTTGACCTGGTGAACGATCCCGGTATCCGGCGGCACGACGCGGAAGTTATCGAAAGCCTTCTGGCCCCAGCGCAGAAAAGCGTAGCGCTCCTGGTTGCGCGCAAATTCGAGCAGCGCATTCTGTGTGAATGCATTTCGCGAACCGAATGCGTCTACCTGGACCGAGTGATCGATAACCAGGTCCGCCGGAATCAATGGATTGGCCAGTTCCGGATCGGCGCCGAGTTTCTTTAAGGCGTCGCGCATGGCGGCCAGATCGACTACGCAGGGGACGCCGGTGAAATCCTGCAGCAGAATACGCGCCGGCCGAAACTGTATTTCCTGTGCAGCCGCTTTGGCGTCCCAGCGCGCGACGTACTCGATATCGCGGGCTTTCACCGTCCGCTCGTCTTCAAAGCGCAGCAGATTCTCCAGCAGCACCCGGATCGAGTACGGCAGCCGCGCAAGCTTTACGCCGGTAGTAGCCTTTTCGAGCGCGTCAAGCCGGAAGATCTGGTATTCCTCGTGACCGACATAGAGGCTCGCAGCGGTGCCGAACGTATTGTTACAGGCCATTTATTCTTAGTTTAGAACTGGCGGAGAGAAAAACGCCGGCCTCTTACAGTCGAACGCACTCGCACTTGCAACGAATCCGGGAGCGTTAACCACGCTCGTGCCGGCTTAGTTGCTCAACGTCGCTACACCTCTAGCGATCAGGATCGGCTTACTCGAAGCCTTCGCGCGTTACTTTTCGTTCGGGTACGATCTGCAGCGACTTCAGAAACTCGATGATGGAATCCTGGTCATACTGGTCGAGATTTCGGAATGCCGTTCCGGAATGCTCCGCTTCGCCGTGATGTGCCGAAGGTCAATCTGGATTGCGCTTCATCAATTTCAATGGAAAATGGACGCCTGAGGAGATACCCAGTTTTCGGAGGCAGCGAATCGAGTCGCGGCCAATCTAAACCACGATGTTACAATCGAAGGCCCGATTGATATGCAATCGGCAGGCAACGATTGGACGAAGGACACCAATGGGGAAGGCTATATACAGGGGCTGGTTAAGCGAGGAGAGCTAAAGAAGCGCGAGGGCTTCACACTCACGTTCGTCAAGCCTGGCACGCCCGGCTTAAAGGAGCGCGCGGAAGCTCAGCGGAAGGCGCGCGAACGATGGGAGAAGGAGCAGGAGGAAGCGAAGAATCCCGACCAGAAGTAGAGAGCGGAGGGGCTTCTCCTAGCACACTTGCTGGAATCAACTGTAAGAGATAAAGCGAGCGTCGACAAACGGCTTCGACTGCGAGTAGCACGCCTTGATCAGCTCGGGCGACACCCCGTTCTCGATCAGCTTCTTGCGGTCGAGCATCATGCGGGTCCGTTCGCCGTTATAGAACAAGCCCAGCTTCTGGTGGCGTATGCCGGGCAGATCGAAGGCGCGCGCGATCTCGACGAGGCGCGCCTTGATCTCATCCAAACGGTTGTCGGTCGCCCGCTGCCGCACCAGCGCTGTTGAAAGTCGCAAAATCGAAGCGCTGCCCAAGCACAAATACGTTCGCTACGATATCGCCGCCGCCTCCGGTGGCAGGCATGTTGTGGCAACCGGCGCACGAGTTTGTGTCCGGTCCGGAAATACGGTTGAAGTTGCGGGGAAAAACAAGAGGGTCCTGGTCATCTGCGAGAGGCAAGCCGGTACCCTTGCTCTTGGGGCGGCCGGCTCCTTCTTCGACGGTCCAGCGCGCCAAAAATAGCTTTCTTCCGAAATCCACCAGCCGGGAGACAGGAGCTGGAACTCATCGCCATCCTGGAGATGCACTGCCACCGCGCGTTCCTTGCCGATTTGGGAATTATGCTGCCCCAATAACCCATTGCCACAGGCGAAAGCGCACAGCAGGAACGCCACTCGAAAACTGCTTCTCATGTTTTTCCCTATTCCCTGGGTGTTTGAAGCGATTACGGAATCTTGAATACTGCAACCGCTCTTCCCTGGCCAACGGGACCGTCAGCAGTAACGCCCGATCCGGGCGTGCCGAGGCCAGGATCTTGAGGAGTCAGAAGCTGACGGGCGAGAAAGCGTCCGTCCGTCGTGCTCGCCTGGCCATGGCTGAAGAGAACCAGCCAGATCATTGAGCCGTGCGAAACTCGCAATCCCCGCACGGAGCCAGAAAACAGCAGCCTCCCCCTATGCCCGGCGACCGCGCTGTCCATTCTGCCAAAGGCGATGGCCGGGTTTTCACCCGCAAAGTCTCCCGGACCGCAACCGGGTGTTTGGCAATCTTGTGGCCGGTCAATGTAAGAGAACCAGACAGTATACGCTTCGCCTGGCACGAGCTTTCGAGCTCGCAGGAAGGCGGTCACTCCGTCGTCTCCAAAGCAGATCTCGGCGTGACCTGAGACGGTTGACGATGGCTGTGGTGTTAGCTCGACGCGTATCGAATCGCAATCGTCCAGATCGTGCTCGTGTGCCCAAGCAACGCTCAGGCCCAGTAATTGCCCCATCATAGCCAGGACCGCCAGCCTGCCTCCTATGCGTCCTGCATTTCGAATTTTCATCTGTGTTCCTCCTTGTGGCTCGGCCTGCGCCGGGCGTAAGGTATTCTGCTCGATGCCGAAAATCCGAGCGATTACAAGACTGTCTCTTCCGGATTACATCTGCATCTCACGCTAAGTTGCTCAGTACATACACACAGGTGCCGCTGTGAGAGGACGTGATAGACTCCGGCAGAGTTGTTCCGGTGATGGATCCGCCGGTTAGCAGTGCCACGCAAGTCCGCTTTGGCCCTTTCGCGTTCAATTCACGCACAGGTGAACTACGCAAACATGGCATACGCGTGCGCCTGCCGGAACAGTCCTGCAAGGTGCTGGTGGCGCTGCTCGAACGGCCGGGTGAACTCGTTACAAGAGACGAACTGCGTGAGCGGCTGTGGCCAGCGGGTGTTTTTGTCGATTTCGAGCATGGCCTGAATTTGGCAGTTACGCGACTTCGTCAAGCTTTGGGTGATGGCGCCGAACGGCCCCGCTATGTGGAGACGCTGCTTCGCAAAGGCTATCGGTTCATCGCCGGCGTAGAGCCCGTGACGGCGCAACCATTAATTGAGCTTGCTCCAGTTGCGCCAGACCGAAACTTCGCGGCGGCAGCCTCCGGGCGCCGCCACAAGAGTTCCGGTCTCCTTCGCTGGGAATGGAGTCTCCCGGTCATTGCCGTGATAATCGGTATTCTGCTTGTCTGGTGGCAGCGCGCATCGCATAAACCGGCACTTTTCTCGGCGGTGCCCCTGACGAGTTATGCCGGGCCTCAGCTTTGTCCTTCTTTCGCTCCGGACGGCATGCGTGTTGCATTCAGCTGGGAGGGCGAAGCACAGGACAACTACGATATTTACGTAAAGCAGATTGGAGCAGCAGCGCCGGTGCGGCTCACATCCAATCCCGCACCAGATATCGGACCAGCGTGGTCGCCCGACGGGCGCAGCATCGCTTTTGTTCGCTTGTCAAGCGCCTCTACCGCAGAGTTGCTCCTGAAGCCATCGCTGGTAGGCGGCGAGGAACGCCGCATAGCCAAGTTGTCAGCGCCGTACCGCGGCTACGAGGATTTACGACTGCTGGCGTGGTCGGCCGACGGCAAATGGATCGTGGCACCCGACTGCGCCAAAACCGGCTCTCCCGTTGGACTGTTTCTCATTTCTGTCGAAAGCGGAGAGAAGCGGAGGCTGACGCTGCCGTCAACCGCCTATGACGATCTGGATCCAATTTTTGCGCCCGACATGAAGAGGTTGGCTTTCGTCCGGCATTCCGGCGATCCTGCAGGTGATCTCTACTTTCTCGAGTTAACCGGGGACGTCCGGCCAAATGGAATGCCCAAGCGACTTACCTTTGATCACAGGCGGACGAGCAGCCCGGTCTGGACTGGCGATGGCTCGGCATTGTTGTTTTCGCGATACTCGATGCCGGGTAGCCATAGCCTGTGGAAGATCGCCCTCTCGAATCCCGGCCGGCCGGAGCCACTTCCGATTTCTGCCGATAATGCTTTCGCTCTCGCGATCTCGCCCGACGGTAACCGCTTAGTCTACACACGCGAAACCAACAATACGAATATCTGGGCTGTCGAATTGCCCGCTTCTCAGCCGGACAAGAAGGCGGGAGTTCCGAAATTATTTATTGCCTCAAGCCGGCAGGAATCGACTCCGAGCTTTTCACCCGATGGTCAGCAAATCGCATTTCAATCGTCACGTTCAGGATGGCAGGAGATCTGGATAGCAGATCGTGACGGTTCACACTCGCATCAACTGACCGAGCTCAAAGGTTCCGCGGCCGGTTTCCCTCGCTGGTCTCCCGATGGAAAGAAAATTGTCTTCCACTCGAGGCAACAAAGCTACGCACAGCTTGTTCTGATAGATCTCGCAAGCCGTCGAGTAAGTCGACCAAGGTACGAAGCTGTTGACGAGTTCATGCCAAGCTGGTCGCACGACGGCAAACGAATTTACTTCGCATCGCGGCGCAGTGGAGATATTCAGGTCTGGCAAATACCCGCGGCCGGCGGCCCGGCAACGCAACTCACGAAAAACGGCGGCTGGGCGCCTTTGGAATCGGCCGACGGAATGTTTCTCTTCTATACAAAGCCGAACGCTGTGGGACTTTGGACGATGCCGGTCTCCGGCGGGGGCGAGCGGCAGTTGCTGCCCGATCCGGTGTGTGCGATCGGATCGGCTTATGCTGTTGGGCGCAAGGGAATCTATTTCATTCAGCAAGCGAACCGCCGGGACCGGGGAATGCTTGCTTTTCTGAGTCTTGTCACCGGTCAGATTACGGCGCTTGCCGAGCTTCCCAGGCCGATCGAATTAGGCCTGACGATTTCGCCGGATGAAACCCTTCTCCTGTATAGCCAGGTAGATCAAGTCAGCAGCGACTTGATGCTCGTGGAAAATTTTCGTTGACGATTCAGACATACGCCATGCCTACATGTAAACCGGCTGCTCAATCCCAAGCACATTCAAAGTCGCTACGAGCCGATCGCGCACAAAACTTGTCAGCCAGAGCAGAACCAGGCGGCGATCGGCGTCGGGTTCGTTGATGACGGAATCCTTCTGGTAGAAGTTACTGAATGCCTGGGCAAGCTGGAACGCGTATTTGGCAACGTGTGCAGGCTCACCGGAAGCAATTGCGCGCTCGAGGACGTAGCCGGATTTGGAGGCAAGCAGCAGCAGTTGCCAGAGCGGCTCGGCGGCGAAATAGCGCTGCAGGATGGCGGACGTGAGCACGGCGTTGAAATCCGGCGGCTCGCCGAAACGCTCTTCAGCCTTCTGCAGAATTTTGCCTGCGCGCACGGCGGCGTACTGCACGTACGGACCTGTCTCGCCGGTGAAGCTCAGCGCTTCATGAAAATCGAAAGCGATCACAGAATTGCGTGTAAAGCGCAGCATGAAGTAGCGCAGCGCGCCGACGGCAATCTGGCGTGCGACCTCTTCGCGCTCCTTCGCCGGGGCTTCCGGGTGGCGGTCGTCCACTTCCCGCAGCGCATTTTCGACCAGCTTATCGATAAGGTCGTCCGCTTTCACGCCCAGGCCCTTGCGACCGGAGACCTCCACGTAGGGCCGCTTCTGATCCTCTTCGGAAAGCTCGATGCCGAGCTCGAGACACGTGCGTGGCGAAAGCGCCACCATCTCATAAGAGAAATGGGTGGAAGCGTCGGCCTGCGCGTTGTAACCGAGGGCGCGTAGTCCGGCGACCACGACATCCTGCAGGTAGGATTGGCGTGAGTCGATCACATTGAACACTCTGCTCGCGCCGCCGAAATGAGGCGCGCTGCTATCGCCGGCCTGATCGGTCGTCACCCAGACCTGTGCGCCATCCGGATAGGTAGACCAGCGCCGGTAATAAAAATCCTTTCCGAGCAGTCCGAATTTCCAAAGCTGATAGGCAATGTCTTTGCCCACATAGGTAACAGTGCCGTTCGAGCGGACGATGATCTTATCGTCGTCCTGGGAGCCCTCGCCTTCGCGAAAAGCAGTAGAGGGCATAACCCAGCAGCCCTTGTTCTTGCCCTGTTCTTCGAAATAAATGGCCTTGCGCTTCTTCAGCAGCTCGAAGGCGGTGGCCCAGAATTGCAGGTGCAGGATTTCGCTTTCGCGCGGCAGCAATTGATAGCGCACCCCGATGCGGTACATGGTCGCAAGGTGCAAGCGCACGATGGCGTCGGCAACCAGCGTCCCAAGTTCAGCAAGCGTGCCTTCACCGGCCTCGATTGCGTGCAGCGTCTCGGCCCGCCAGGCGAGCGCCGCCGGGTTCTGCTGATAATGAGCCGAGATGCCGGCGTACAGATCCCAGCAGAGATAATCGAAGCGGACTACCGGATCTTCTGCCAGCGCGCGCACCTCGGCTGGCGTCTTCTTTTCAAGAAAATGAAATCCCGCGACTACATCGGCTACCTGCACGCCGGTATTGTCGATATAGTTCTGCACTTCTACCTGGCGGCCGCGCGCGCGCAGCAGGCGCACAAACGTATCGCCCAGAATGGCATTGCGCAGGTGCCCGATGTGAGCCGCTTTATTGGGATTGATGTTGGTGTGCTCGACGACGATTTTCCCGTCCGAAGCGGGAGCGTCCGCTGTCGCAGACATAAGCAGAGAGTGGGCGTAATTGGCCCGGTCGAAGCGCACATTGATGTATCCGTTGCCGGCAATCTCGAAAGAGCTGATAGCGGACAGGCCGCTTAGCGCTCCCGCTACTTCTTCGGCGATCTGCCGCGGCGGACGCTTCAACTCGCGCGCCAAATGGAATGCGACGGGAATCGCCAGTTCGCCAAAGGAGGCTTGCTTCGGTTGCTCGGCCGTGACCTCGCGGGCTATACCAAAACGTTCACTAAGGCGCCTTTGAATGGCAGTGCTGATTGCGCTTTCTATCTCCTGGAACACTGCCATTCAGTATGGCGGATTGAAAATTTTCTACAGCGTGCCGATCACGGTAAGCGAAGTCGCACCTCCACTCGCCGGCGTGGAGTTTTGCAGACCCCAGGCTATCTTCGTCGGATTACCGGAGGTGAAGAAAGTTGCGGCCGTAAAGCTGGCGTACTTACTGCAATTATCGGCGTCCGAGCAAAGATTTACGCTCAGCGTCGTTCCGTCGTTCACTAGCTGGACATACTGAACGCTCGCAAGCGAAGACGGAATCTGCGATACGGTTTGCTGCGTCCCCGAGTACCCTCCCGCCGTATTGAAAGTCGCGAGCCGGCATCCGACAGAACTGCTGAAGGAACCGCTCCCGGTTCCGCAGTTCATGCCCTGGAACCCGGTGGTTGCATCGGTCCAGCCGAAGAAGAGCTCGCGGTAATTTGTCGTATCGTCAAGGACCGGCATCTTAACCGCCAGGGTTACCGTGTATGGCGCAGCCGGAGCGTTGAAGTAGCGCATTGTCAGGTTGGGCGAACCGGCCGCAGGAGCCGTATCGAGCTCGTACCCGTTCGTGCTGCTGCTCGTCACCGTGCTGCTTGCGCCCGAGGTTGTCAGCGAGAGTCTGGCCGCAGGAGTGATGGTGCGTCCACCGTAAATGAAGCTCCAGGTGTTGGTGGCCGTGCAGACTGCCCGGTCGAACAATCCGCTCGTGATCACATACAGTGTGCCTGTCGTGCAGGTCGCTGGGATCGCCGCATAACTCCCGTAGAGAACCGATCCCGCGGGGCCTTGCGGTCCGGCTGGACCAGCCGGACCCTGCGGGCCCGTTGCACCCGTAGGGCCGGCGGAACCTTGCGAGCCAGTTGCGCCTGTCGCCCCCTGCGGACCTTGTGGACCGGTCGCGCCTGTGGGACCTGTCGGGCCTTGTGGGCCGACCAGCGAAACGCCGGTACCCGGCCACGCGCCTGACGCTTTTGGCCCATAGAGCACATGAGTCGAATTGTTCAAAAAGAAGTCGCCATTCTGTCCAAGTGTGCTGGCAGGCGTGCCGGTGCCGTTCCAAACCGTGTTTCCATTAGTGCCCGCCGCGCCCTGCGGTCCAGTAGCACCAGCGGGCCCTTGTGGACCTTGTGACCCGGTGGTACCGGCCGGACCTTGCAAGCCAGTTGCCCCGGTCGCGCCCGGGTCGCCTTTCGGACCAGCCGGGCCTTGCGGCCCCGTCGCGCCTGTAGCGCCGGCCGGTCCTTGCGGACCGGCTGCTCCTTGTGGGCCTTGCGCACCGGCGGGCCCCTGGGGACCTTGCGGGCCGGGATCGCCTTGCGGTCCCGGCGGTCCGACGACCGTCTGTATCTGTCCAAGCGCTGCCGAAACGGCCTGATCCGTGTAGAGGCGCGCCGATGCCTGCGCATTGTCCGCAGCCCCCGAC
>DATBGM010000101.1:0-20957 GCA_036557945.1 Bryobacteraceae bacterium
GTTCAGCGACTGGTGGTCGTACAAGATCGAAGCCTACGATGCCACGCCCTATAACGTCGCGATCATGATGCACAAAGGCGTTTTGGTTTCGCTCAATTCGGATTCGGACGAGCTGCAGCGGCATTTGAACCTGGAAGCGGCAAAGACGATGCGTTATGGCGGGTTGAGCGAGAGCGAGGCACTTTCGCTTGTAACCATCAATCCGGCCAAACAACTTGGGATTGACGGGCAGGTGGGTTCGATCGAGGTCGGGAAATCGGGAGACCTGGTGCTGTTCGACAAGCATCCCCTCGATAACTACTCGAAGGTATTGAAGGTCTGGATCGACGGGCACGAGTATTTCGATCGTAAGAAAGACCTGGAGCGGCGGCCGGAGTTGGAGCGAAAGAAGAAAGAGCTGGAAGAGAAGGAAAGGAAGCAGGAGAAACCCGCTCCGACCAGCGCGGGGGTGACGCTGTGAAGAAGTTTTGCCTGCTGGCGATTGCGGCCGCATGTGCGTACGGCGCGGCGGACGATTCGGTGCTGATTCGCGATGTGACGGTGCATCCGGTGACAGCGGCTACGATCGAGCATGGCGCGGTGCTGGTGAGAGATGGGAAGATCGCCGAGATCGGCACGAATGTGCCAACTCCAGCGGGCGTGCGCGTGGTGGATGGCCGCGGATTGCAGCTCTATCCGGGGTTGATCAATGCAGCAACGAACGTTGGGCTTTCCGAGATATCCTCACTACGCGATACGGTCGACCTGGACGAGATCGGGTTGTTCAATCCGGAGCTGCGGGCGGAGGTGGCGTTTAATCCATCGAGCGAACATATTGCGGTGACGCGTGCTGCGGGTATAACAAGCGTAATCAGCCTGCCGGGCACGGGGGCCGGTAGCGGATTCGGTCGCAACGCTTCGCCGCATGTGATCACGGGGCAAGGAGCGCTGATGCATCTCACGGGATGGACGTGGGAAGAGATGGCGGTAAAGCCGAGCGCCGTGATGGATATGGATTTTCCGCAGATCCGCATGGTTCCGGCGCAATACGCATCGTTTGTGCCGGGCGGTGTGGGCAGCTATCAGGACCTCGAGAAGGAATACAAGGAACGTTTGCGGGAAGTGAGCCGGTTTTTTGAAGATGCGCGGCGTTATGAGAAAGCCAAGGCGGCGGGCGGCGCGGACTTCCGGCGCGATGTGAAGCTGGAAGCGATGCTGCCCGTTATCGATGGCAAGCAGCCGCTCTTTGTGCGCGCGGAAAAGGAGCGAGCAATCAAGGATGCGGTAGCGTTTGCGGAGAAGGAAAAGGTGAAGATCATCATCGCCGATCCGGTGGAGATCGGCTCGACCGGGCCGCTGCTCAAGGCACATAATGTTCCGGTGGTGCTGGGCAAGACGCTGGAATTGCCGCTGCGTGATGACGATCCGTACGATTCGCGCTATACGCTGCCAAATGACTTTTTCAAGGCAGGTGTGAAGATCTGCTTCGGGACGTTTGACGTGGAGTTTGCGCGCAATGTGCCGTTTGAAGCCGCGCAGGCAGTTGCCTTTGGTCTGCCGGCGGACGAGGCGCTAAAGGCGCTGACGATCAATAGCGCGGAGATTTTGGGAGCGGCCAATGAGATCGGTTCGATTGAAAAGGGCAAGATCGCGGACTTGATCTTGACCGATGGCGATCCTTTGCAGGCGAAGACAAACATCAAGCGGATGTTTATTGCGGGGAAGGAAGTGGGCCTTGAATCGCGCCACACACGCGAATACGAAAAGTGGGCGCAGCGTCCGTAAGCGTTAAGAATTCGCATGCGGCGCTGAAGTAAATTTCCGCGCCTAAAGGACCGTTCCGCGAAGGCAGTTTCTCGGACAGTAGTTGCAGTCGCCACAGCATTTTTTGAAATAGAATAGGGACGCCGCGCTGCATGGCGAGCCGGGGTTCAGACCGGGTCGAGGAAAGGACGCAGCGTGTTGGAGAAATATATGAAGCGAAATATTCTTTGGATAATCTTAGTTGCTACGCCGCTGGTTAGCGCGAGCTCGCTCGGTTTTCAAGCCACATGCGGTGCTAATGGATGCGATGGGACGTGGAATTCTGGTGCATTCAGCTTTGTGGGACCTTTCCCGGACTTTGCCGAACAAATCCCCCCTTCCGTCGGCGGCGTTCAGGGACCGTACTCAGCAGGAGGCTGTGGAATTGGCACCAACGGGTGCAGTTTCGGCTATCTGGATAATGTTTGTAATTACGACGTAATTCTGGGGGGCGGCAACTGCGACGCCGAAATAGACCTTTTTGGAGAGGCAGCGGTGCCGCTCGACACAGGGCTTTCACCGGGAGATGTCGTGGGCGTCGCGACCACAGCTTTGGCGAAAGGCTTTTTTTGCGCGCCGTGTAGCGGGCCTGCTTCTGCAACGCCTCCAATATTCGACCTGAAAGTAAACGCCACGTACCAATTCACATTTATCGCTCCAACCACGACGCCGGGGATCGGGGTGTTCTCTTGGACCGGAGTCGAATTCAGTTCTGTGCCCGAGCCGGGGACTTGGGCATTCGTTACTCTTGGGCTTGCGGGCGTGACGGTCCGACGGCGCGGGCGCCGTTGCCGGTGACGGCGTAAGCCAGTCACGAAAATGGATCGTGTTACGGACTGCTACAGCCCGGCGGCAATATCAGCGGGATTATTACGCTGGCGTCGGATCGCGTTCGCTCCTTAGGTAGCGCTTATGGCGCAGCGCCCCTAAATATTGCCTTTGCGCAACTCTTCTTTGAGGTAGTCGCAGGAGCGGACGGCGAGCGCCATGATGGTGAGCGTCGGGTTTTGGCATCCGGGCGAATTGAAACACGAGCCGTCCATCACGAACAGATTCTTCACGTCGTGCGTCTGCTGAAATTGGTTCAGCACGGAAGTTTTCGGATCGGCGCCCATGCGCGCGGTGCCGACATCGTGGTTGGCGTCGCCGGGTAGATGAATTTGATTGTGGACTTTGATGTTCTTCAAACCGGCGGCTTCGAGCATCTCCGCGGCCTGTTCGCTCGCGTCTTTCACAAGATTGCGCTCGTTATCGCCCCACTTGATATGCATGCGAAGGACGGGAATGCCAAAGGTATCGACGACCTGCGGATCGAGCTCGACGTAATTTTCAAAGCGCGGCAACGGCTCACCATAACCGAGGAAATTAAACGTCTCGTGGACTTGCTTGGCGGCACTCTTGTAAGCTTCGCCGAAGCCGGGCGCACCGGCATTAAAACCGGCGCCACTGCCGCCCTGGAAGCCGTAGCCGCGTAAAAAGCTTTTCATTTGGCGCTGGCCGGGAAGGTTGCGGAAGCGCATCACGTAGATGCCGTTCGGGCGGCGCGCGCCGAAGAGTTTCGGCGGATTCAGCGGATCGGGTATGACGCCTTCGGCATTGCCGCCTTTCAGGCTGTCGGTGTAGTAGTGGCCGAGCGTGCCGCTGGAATTGGCCAGGCCCTGCATATATGCGCGATTGCGCGAGTTGAGCAGCACGCGGGTCGATTCGAGCGCCGATGCGGCCAGAATGACGACCTTGGCATGCAATTCACGATGCCGGCGACTTACGGTATCGACATAGTGAATGCCGGTGGCGCGATTGGCGGCGCCCATCAGCACTGTATAAGCGCGGGCGTTGGGGATGAGATCGCATTTGCCGGTGGCGAGGGCGTCTTTCAACGTGGTGAATGCCGAATTGAAATAGGCATGCGCGATACAGCCGCGTTCGCAGGGGCCGCAATAGTGGCAGGGCTGCCGTCCATTGAGCGGAGTAGTGAGATTCGCGGCGCGGCCGAGGGTTAACGTGCGTCCCCATTTCTGTTTCAGGAGATCGCGCATACGCCATTCCGTACAGGTCATCTGCATGGGCGGCAGATATTGGCCGTCGGGAAGAACATCGTTGCCTTCGCGCATGCCCGTGATGCCGACATATCGTTCGACGCGATCGTAGTAGGGCGCGACGTCGTTATAGCTGACGGGCCAATCCTGGCCAAAGCCGTCGTGCGAAGCGGCTTTGAAATCGAGATCGCTCAAACGGTAGCACTGGCGTCCCCACACATTCGTGCGTCCGCCGATGACGCGCATACGCCCGAAATAGCTGTAGTCCATGCCGGGCGCGGTTGTGTAGGGTTCGTCGTGATCGTTGGCGAACCACTGGTAATTGAATTCGGTGCAGGCGTAGCACTGGCCCTGGATAGGACGCGTCTGGCGGATGACGGGCGAGACGGCTTCGTGAAATTTAAGGTTGCGATACTTGAGATCGAAGACAGGCAGGTGCTCGTTGAAGTTGTCGTCGCTTTGCGGGCGTCCGCAATCGAGCACAGCGACGGCAAGGCCGCTTTCAGAGAGCACCTTGGCTGCCCAGCCGCCGGAAGCGCCGGAGCCCACCACGATGACGTCGTATTGCTTAGCAGCCATTACCTATACGGTACTGCGCCGTATGATGGTGGACGATGATGCGCGAGGATTTGAGCCGGCGCGAATGGATGGTCCGGGTGGTTGCGGCTGCGGGCGCACTAACCACCGCAAGTGCGGAGACGTGGCGGCCGGAGTTTCTCAACGAGCGGCAGAATGCGACGCTTGTGTCCCTGGGTGAGCGTATCATTCCGGGCAGCGCGGCGGCGAATTGCAATCGCGTGATCGACCTGGTGCTTGCGATCGAATCCGAACACAACAAACAGAGTTTTATCGCGGCGCTGTCCGGCTTTGAAAAAGTCCGCTTTACGGGACTCGAGCCTGCTGAACAGGACAAAATTCTCTCGCGGGTATCGCAGCCGGGCGCCGATCTTCATGCGCAATTTGCGCTACTCAAAGAATGGATAGCGGATGCGTTCTGGTCGTCGCAGGAAGGGATGCGCGAGCTTGGATGGCAGGGACGCATCGCCTGGAAGGAATTTGACGGCTGCGAGCATCCCGAAAACCGGCAGCGAGCGCCCTCGGGCCATTAATGTCGATCAGCCGCGAGCGCCTGCTCTTTTTCGTTCTTTTACTCGCCACGCTGGTTGTCCTGGGGCTTTCGATCGCAATCGCACTCCCGTTTGTGCGGGCGCTCACGTGGGCCATGGTGTTCGCGATCCTGGCCTCCCCGCTGCATCGCGCGATTAAAAGGCGCGTTCGGAATAAAAGTTTGGCAGCATTGCTGGCGGTGATTGTAGTCGCGCTGGTGATTCTCGCGCCCGTGGTCTGGCTCAGCATGCAGATTGTGCAGGAGACGGTAGAGGGAGTAAAGCAGGCGCAGACGGGAATCCGGAGCGGGCGATGGGAAGCGGAGATGTACCGCCATCCTACGCTGGTGCGGGCGTACCAGTGGCTGAATGAGCGCGTGGATTTGGGAGCTGCGGGTTTGAATGCGGCCAATGCCCTGCAGAAGCAACTGGCACGGGCGCTCGGAGCAACGGTCGAAACGATCGTGCAAGGGGTGATCTCGTTGTTTGCGCTGTTTTTCTTCTTTCGCGACCGCGGACAGATTGTCGGCGCAGTGCGGCGGCGGCTGCCGCTTAGCGATCCGGAGATCAGCCTGCTTTTGACGCGTCTGAAGAACATGGTGCGGGCCACGATTTTCGGCAAGATGGTCACGGCGCTCATTCAAGGCAGTCTGGGCGGCGCGATGTTCTGGATTTTGGGTCTGCCGGGAGCGCTGTTGTGGTCGGTGGCGATGTCGCTGCTTTCGCTGATTCCGGGTTTCGGATCGTTTCTGGTTTGGGCGCCCGCGGCGGCATGGCTTGCGGTTTCGGGACACTGGGTGAAAGCTATTATTTTGACGGGTTGGGGAATCGGCGTGGTCGGAACGATTGACAATTTTATTTACCCGCTGCTGGTCGGGCGCGATGTACGGATCCACAGTTTACTGCTCTTCATTGCGCTGCTCGGCGGTGTGCTGATGTTCGGCGCAACCGGCCTCGTGCTCGGGCCGCTGGTGATTGAGACTGGTTTAACGCTGATCGAAATCCTTCGGCAACGAACGCGGCTGGGCGCTTCCGTCGAGGCGGCTGATACGGTATGACGCGGCGCGATTTATTGCTGGCGAGCGCAGTAGGGGCGGCACGTACTTTGAGCGGCGCCGGGCAGTCCCGACTTTCTGTTGAAGCATACATTTTCCAGCAGTATGCCCAGCGGCAGCATAAGAAATTGAGCGATGTTCTGGCGGAAGCCATTCCGATGGCGCGCCGGGCGGGGTTTCACAATATTGAACTGAACGGCGAATTTTTTGCGCCGGAAGTCGAGAGCCAGACGCTTGCGCTCGTTCGCTCGAGCGGGTTGAAGATGCCGTCAGTTTACAGCGGCGGCGCGCTGCACGATCCCGAGCTGGCGCAACAAACGATTGAACGCGCGCTCGCGATTGCGAAGATTTGTCAACCGTTCGGGTGTACCGCGGTTGTGTGCAATGCCGATCCGAAAAAAGGCGGCGCGGAGAAGACGGATGCCGAGCTGGCAGTGCAGGCGGAGCAGATGAACCGGATGGGGCGACTGCTCGCGCGAAACGGATTCGAACTGCGGGTGCACAATCACACGCCTGAGATGGTGAGCGGCGCGCGCGAATGGCGCTACACGCTGGCGCATACAGACCCGAAATCTGTTTCTTTGTGCCTGGACTTGGATTGGGTCCACCAGGGCGGACAAGACCCGCTCGCGCTGCTGAAGGAAGCCGGCAGCCGTGTGCACGAAGTGCATGTGCGTAATGCAAAGGACAAGCTCTGGCTGGAGGATTTAGAAGACGGCGACGTCGATTACCGCGCGATTGCAGATTATCTGCGAACGGCGCGCCTCGATCCGCTCATTGTGGTGGAACTCGCGTATCGCGAAAATACCAAGGTGACGCGGCCGCTTGAAAAAGATTTAGAGATCAGCCGCGCCTATGCCGAGCGCGTTTTCGGTATGCACGCCTAGCCGTTTCGCTCACGAGACCCGCCAATTTATTGACTGAAAAACTCATTTCGGCAGAACCATGAGACCGGCCAACCGAACGCAATCACGATCGTCAATGACAAGATCTGAAACGTGATCAGAAAAAAATCTTAGCCGCAAGCTGCAGAATGCGCGGGTCGCCGGTGGCGCTCCCGGGCGCGGCTGTCAGAAATGTCGGCAGCGGCAGGAACGCTTTGCCGCTGAAATTGTACTGGGTTGTGCGCAGCGAAACGAAATTTACGCGGTTGGTGACGTTGAACGCTTCACCCATGATCTGCAGGCGGAGGCGTTCGCTGCCGAGCGGGAAATAGCGCGAGAGGCGCACATCGTCAGTCATAAAGTTGGGGCCGCGCCATGCATTGCGCCCCTGGCCGGGTGTACGGTCGTTGCGCAGGTTGCCGTCGTTGTTGAGGTCGGGATTCAGTCCGATGGTGGAAGTGTAGGGGCGGCCGCTCTGTACCTGCGCAAGCGTCGCGATCTGCCAGCCGTTCAGGACTGCGCGCAGAAAGATATTCCCACTCTTGGGAACATAATTAATATCCCAGACGCCGGAAAACGTAAAGCGCTGCCGGATATCGGCGTTGGCATTACCGCGGTCTAGATTGGGCTGCAAATCGTTCTGGACGATTTTGGCATCGTCGGCGCCGACGACGACAGCCGTCGCATCCGGATCGTCGTCAATCGCGTGCGACCAGGTGTAGGAAGCCTGCAGCAGAAAATCGTGCGACAGGCGCTTTGCCAATTGAACGAAAGCGGCGTTGTACGAGGAATCGGCGCCGCTGTCGGCCAGCCAGATGCGGCCAAAGCTCGGATCGGGGCGCAGCTTGGGGAAGCGATCGAATGTAAACGCGCCGCCGGTTGCGATGGGAAAGAAAACAGAGGACGCGGGGAATAGGTTGACATCGCGCGTACGCGGCAGATGCGAGCCTTTCAGGCCGAGATAGCCGATCGTCACCGAATAGTTGTTTCCGAACTGGTGTTCCAGGTTCACATTCCACTGCTGCGTTTGCGCATTTTTAAAATCATGCGAGAAGACGAACAAGCTGGGCGTGCGGTTAGTGCTGGGAATAGAGGTGAGCAGGTTCGGGTAGGTGACCGGAATGGCTGTGCCGTTATAGGTGAACGTTTGCACATTGATCCCGTTTTGGGTAAAGGCGGTACCGGTGAAGATAGACGGCGTGACGGCGTAAAAGATGCCATAGCCGCCGCGCAGCACGGTTTTACCGTCCTCGTTTGGCGAGAAAGCGAAACCGAAGCGCGGGCTGACATCGGCCGGATCGAGATGAATACGATCGGTGCGCAGGTTCCAGGACGCGAGGATCGGATCGGGATTGGCTACGCCCGGCTGCGCGTAATCGAAATAGTCGTAGCGCACGCCGTAATTCAGCGTGAGCTTGCGCGTTGCGCGCCAGCTATCTTGCGCGAACACAGCATATTCGTTCACGTTGGGATAGACGGTTGCTCCGGTAGTATTCGGGCCGGGAAAAGCCTGCGTAAAACTGGAAGGAATGTTCAGGCCGAAGTTATCGTAGCTGCTGAAAGTGAATGACCCGCTAAAATTGCCCGGAAAATAGTTGGCGATCTGCTGAAAAATAGTGTCGACGCCAAATTTAAACGTATGCGCGCCTTTCACCAGCGAAAACGTGGCGGCGGGCTGAAAGGTATCGATATTAGCAAAGCGCGGGCTGAAGCTGTTGCGCCCGAAATTAATAACGGTTGTACCGCTCTGCTGAATGATGGTTTCGGGTGAAGTGGAGTTGGCGAACCCCGGCTCATAGTCGCGCGTAAAGAAGAAGCGGCCTTCGAGCACGCTATTCGCGGAAAGCGCATTGGTATAGATCGCCCCCGCGTTATCGGTGGAGACATTGCTGTTGCCGGTGTGGCTTTCCGCGCTGACGGCACCGCTGTTTTCAAAATTTTTGCCGACAAATCGATTGGCGTTGTAGCGAAAGCTCACGCGCTGGTTATTGGTGATGTTCCAATCGACTTTGCCCAGGTACACATCGTTATTGAGCGAGTTGACGTAAGAGACAAGCAAAGGCTGAAGTCCGGCAAGAACCTGCTGGCCGAGCACATCGTTGGGGGCGGGCAGGATACCGGGGCTTACCGTATTCGGCGTCGTGTTGCGCTGGCCGTCGTAGTCGAAAAAGAAGAACAATGCGTTCCTGATAACCGGGCCGCCGACATTTCCGCCGAATTGATTGAAGTGATAGGCGCGTTTCGGTTTGCCGAGCGCGTTGTTGTCCCAGCTATTGGCGTTGAGCGCTTTGTCGCGATAAAACTCGAAGGCACCTCCGTGAAATCCGTTCGTGCCGGACTTCGTGATCACGTTAATAACGCCGCCTCCGGCGCGTCCGATTTCGGCGGCATAACCGTTGGTGTTCACCTGGAATTCCTGGACGGCGTCTTCGCTGAACGAATACGGATTGCGGCCCGTGCCGGTCCGGCCGGTCGATTGTCCATAAAAGGTATTGTTCGCGTCCGAGCCGTCGATCAACAGGCTGTTGGAGGTGCCACGCTGGCCACCGAATGAAAGATCGCCGGTGCGCGTGGGATCGCGCACCACACCGGGCGTAAGAACGGTGAAATCGAGAAAATTGCGCCCATTGATGGGCAGACCCTCAATCTGGCGGCCGGAGATCGCGGTGCTGGTCTCCGAGCGGCTGATTTCAATGAGCGGGACTTCGCTTGAAACATTCACAGTCTGCGTTGCCGTGCCGACTTCGAGTGGAATATTGAGAGTGGAGACCGTGCCGACCGTCAGATTCAGGCCGGGTATATGGGCGGTTTTAAATCCGGGAGCCTCGACGGTCAGATCGTAACTGCCGACGGGCAACTGCGTCAGGCTGTAAAGCCCGGCTGCGCTGGTTGTGCCCTCGCGCAGGAACCCGGTGGCAACATTTTTCGCCGAGATTTTGGCGTTTGCCACAACCGCGCCCGAAGGATCGGTAACGGTACCATTCAGGCCGGTGCTTCCCACCTCCGATTGCGCAAAGAGCAAACTTCCCGCAGCAAGGACGAGCTGGCAGGCGGCGAAGCGGAAAAACCCCGAACCCATATATGAATTCAGGATAGTCGCGTTTTGTGAAGATTTAGCAACAAACTATTGCAAGAGAGACAGCCCATGGCGGGCACTTCGTTAGTGCAGGAAGTTTAACCTTATAGGTCTTTAATAGGCCTTTACCGGGACAGATTCTTCCGGTAAGCTGAGCTATTCAGCGGAAAGGGACGGCAGAGGCAATCGGGTTCGATAGACATCCGCGGCGATCTCTACGCCTGGTATGCGCAGCGCTCGTGTTGCCGTATCTGCTGGCTGCGGCAGCGTCTCAGGCAAAGCTGGAAGTTCGCCTGGAGACGCATCTCACCAGTTATTCATCGAAGCCAGGCACTCCCTTTCGCTGTGTCGTCATTCGGACTTTTCGTGCCGGAGATCTGACGATCCCGCAGGGTAGTATCGTTCGCGGCGTAGTTCGAAAGGCGCAATCGGTCGGACTGGGTTTCCGCCATGAACGCGCCGCTCTGGAACTGACGTTCATGAATTTCGAAACACCCGACGGACACATTTGGCCGCTGGAAGCTACGTTGTCCTCCATCGACAACGCGCGCGAACAGGTCAATGCGCATGGACGGATTAAGGGTGTGCTGGCGGCGAACAATCCGGGCAACCTGTTGAATGGATTCTGGACACGACCGACTTCCAATCTGGCGTTTCGCTCTCTGGTGGGATTGACCGGCGTCGCAAACCAGGTCTGGCTGAAATATTCGATGGGGCCGATGGGCGCTGCCGGGCTGTTTGCCGCCCGCTGTGCGCTGGTGAAATTTCCGGAGCCGGAAATTCATCTGCCGCCGGGCACCGATATGCATTTAACCGTTGCCGTACCAGCGCATAAAGAATATGCGAAGGAACGCGGAGAAAACGACAAGGAACAGCCGCCGGACGCCGAATTTGCACGCAGCTTCTCGGCTTGGGTTGCAAGCCGTTTGAGCGCGATCAACTACACGAGCGGCCGTACGGCGCCGGACATGCTGAACGTGATTCTGTTCGGCTCGCGGGTGCAGGTTATCGATGCCTTCCGCGTGGCCGGATGGTCGCAGGCGGATGAGCGCGGCTGGGGTACTTCTTCGCGCGTTTATTTGGCCTTTAGCGCCATGCACAGTTACCATTCGGCGCCGGTTTCGCCGCTCTTATACCGGGGCTCGCTGCCGGATCTGGTCTTTGAAAAATCGTTCGATACGGTGACGCAACGGCACCATATTCGCTTCTGGTACGGCGGCGCGTTTCGCGGCGAAGATGTCTGGCTCGGGGCTGCAACACACGACAGCGGTGTGACATTCCGGCTCGCCTCCCTGAGCTTTTCGCACAAAATCGACGCCGATATCGATATTGAAAGGCAAAAGATTCGTACGGATCTGAATTTTGCCGGATGCAGCGAAGATCCTTTACTCATGGCCCGGCCGATAGGCGCTCAGAGGGGGGAAAGCGAGCGCGCGACGACGGATGAACGGATCCTGCTTCTGACGACGCGCTTTTGCGAGGCAAGCGGCAGCACGGAAGCCGCGCCGCCTCCGCCGGGAACCCGGCTGTCGCGCTTTACGCGGCGAATGGTGCTCGAAACGCGCAATTATCTGCTGCGCGATAACATCTATTATTGGGGTTATCGCTTTATTCGCAGCTCACGAAATCACGTCAATCCTCTGGTACACTGAATTCGTCTTTGAGTTCATCTATTCTCCATCGCCCTCCTGCGGAAAACACCTTTGGTCTCTAGAGCAACCCTACAAAGACGCAATTTAAACCCAACGATCAGGAAGAGTTTATGACGAACATCTTTGTCGGGAATCTGAGTTTCAGCACCACGCAAGAAGATCTCATGGCCGCGTTTTCGCAATACGGCAATGTGGAGCGGGTCAATATCGTGACCGATCGCGACAGCGGCCAGTCGCGCGGATTCGCCTTTGTGGAAATGACGGAACGGCAGGACGCCGAAAATGCCATCGCGCAGCTCAACGGTACCGATCTCAACGGGCGCACGATTAATGTAAACGAAGCGCGTCCGAAACCATCGGGCGGCCCGTCCGGATTTAACCGCGGCGGCCGCGGCGGTTCGCGCGGACGCGGTGGCTCCCGCTGGTAAGAGCCACGTCTTTGGCGTCTCAATGTATTTGAGACAACGTGAAGGCCAGCAACGGCTAAGCAGCTAGTTCTTTCTCGATCTGTTCGAGTGTCTTGCCGCGCGTTTCGGGGACACTCCGCTGAATGAAGAAAAATCCGGCAATGCAGATCGCCGCGTAGAGCCAGAAAGTTCCTGCCGCGCCGAAGTGCTCATTAATCAGTGGGAATGTGTACGTCAGGAAAAATGAAGCGATCCATAGTGCCGAAACCGAAACGGATACAGCCAGCCCGCGGATGCGGTTCGGAAAGATTTCGGAGATAAGCACCCAGGTTACCGGCGCGAGTGACATGGCATAGCAGCCGATGGTGCACAGGGTAAGGACAAGCACCGGCAATCCCGTCACACCGGCTCGATAGGCGAGCCCCAGCAGGAAATGCGAGAGGCCGATCCCGGCGCATCCGAGCAGCATGAGAGGCCGCCGGCCGATTCGATCGACAAAACCCAGTGCGACGAGCGTGAACGCAAGGTTGACGGAACCGGTGATGACGATGTTGAACAGAATATCGTTCACGCCGTAACCGGCGCCGCGGTAAATCTCTTCGGCGTAATTGAAGATGACGTTGATGCCGCTCCATTGCTGCAGAACGGCGAGTGCGATGCCGATGATGAGGGCACGCAGTAGGGGCTTATGCGCGAGGTCGGAAAAGCGGGCACGTGGCGCGTCATCGGCTGACGTCATTTCGAATTCCTCGGTTGAGCCGATGCGTGCCAGAATGCGGGCTGCCGGCTCGCGCCTTCCTTTTTTGAGCAGCCAGCGCGGGCTCTCGGGAACAAACAGTGCCGAAAAGAAGAAAATCGCAGAGGGCACAGCGACTGCGGCAAACATCCAGCGCCAGCCGTACTGGCCGTTCCAGGAATTGCGAATGAACTCGCCGGTGGCGCCGGCTGGAACTTTGTCCGCAATCAGCCAGTTCACGATTTGCGCGGCGAGAATGCCGATCACAATCGTGAGCTGATTGAGCGCGACCAGACGTCCGCGCCAGCGTGCCGGACTGATTTCAGCGATATAAACCGGTGAGATGTTCGAAGCAATACCGATTGCAATGCCGCCCGCAATGCGCCAGCCGATAAACATGGAAAACGTGCTAGCGAGACCGGTCGCAACGGATGACACGGCGAACAGGCACGCGGAAATGAGGAGCAGCGGCTTGCGCCCGAAACGATCGCTCGAAAATCCCGAGAGGGCCGCTCCCAGAAGGCAACCAAGCAGGGCGCAACTATTGGCCCAGCCGATTGCAGCCGCCGAATGGAGTTCGAAATACTGCTCGTAAAAGGCCTTCGCGCCGCCGATCACCACCCAGTCGTAGCCGAAGAGCAGACCGCCGAGCGCGGCTACCAGCGATATGGCAAAAACATAGCCGGCATGCAAGGCGGCATCCTTGCGCACTCCGCGCTCGCCCGTGCTTATCGGCGGATGCATGTGCTCTCCCGATACAGCAGCGGCAATTCTTCCTGCAAATCATGGGCGGCGGCGTGATTCGGATCGTCCGCCAGTAGTTGCCGAAGAATTGCGGTTGCGCTTTCGGTATCGCCCAGCCCGAGAGCGGCCTGAGCTTGCAGAAGCTGGGAAACGATGCGATTTTTTTCCGCCAGGTCTTCTTCAAAAAGCAGCATGGAGGGCAGTGAAGTGGCGAAATAATCGATTTTCGCCTCGATCGCGAGCAGACCCTCCGCATAGCTCAGCAATTCCTTCAATAAGCCGTCAGCCTCGGTGGTGCGGCCGAGCTTTCTGAGCGCGAGGGCGCTATAGAGCGTCATTTCGGAATACGGTTTGACGCTCATTTCCTGGAAATCGCCGAGATAGCGAGACGCTCTCTGCCAGCAGGCCTGAGCCGCTCCCGCCTGGCCTTGCGCGGCGTGCGCGGTTCCGAGCCAAAAATAGATATTGCTCTGGTTAGCGAGCAGGTGTTTCGCTTCGCCGAGATTGGCCGGGCTTTCGAGAGCAGCCTGAAAGCGATCGCGTGCCTCGTCCCATCGTTCAGCGGAAAGCGCACGGCGGCCAAGCGCAAGTTGAGTGCGTACGTGCTGGCCGAGCGCAGCGCCTTCGCCTCCTTCCCAGGGTTGGAATTTGCGCGAGGCGAGGACAGCAGCCGCTTTCTCGGGCGCGCCGGTTTGGTTGTATAAGGCGGCAAGTTCGACGGTGGCATCGTCGCGCTGGGCTACGAGATCCGGACGCCGCTCCATCTCGGCCAGGCGTGCACGGGCGTTCACGCCGGCGCGTTTGTGCAGTTGATCGCGTTCATAATAGACGCGCGCATCAGCGGCGCCGGCTGCGATCGCCCGTTCATAGTACTCGCGCGCCTGTTCTACATTGCGCTCGATATTGTAAGCGGCGATGCCGAGATTGCGCCAGGCGGTAGCGAGAGTTCCGTCAAGATCGGCTGCGGCGCGCCAGTGCTCGATGGCTTCCTGGTGCCGCCGTTTGTCGTAAAGCAGATTTCCCAGATAAAGATGCGCGTGCGCATCCGCCGGATTTGCCGCGAGTGCTGCTTCCAGAAACAGCATTTCTTCCAAGCGCGCGGGAAAACAGTAATCGGGCAGGGCTTCTGCGGCTTGCCGGTAGAAGGCGCGGGCGTCGTCATCCGCGGAAAGATAGCCCAAGGCGTAATAGAGCAGGGGAACGGAGCCATCACATGCCGTAAAATCCGCGGCAGCCAGCACGCACCGTGCTTCGCAAAGTAGCCCGGCATGCAGATAATCGATGGCTAAATCCATACGCATTTGGTTATCGGCCGCAAAGGAACGCCCGGCTAAATCGTTCGCCCAGATATCCAGGGGATCGAGCGCCAACGTCTCCTGGAGCATGCGTTCCGCCTTATCCGTTTGTCCGGCCTTGCGCAGCACCAGGACGAGCAGGTTACGTGTTTGCAGATTTCCACTATTGAGCGCGAGCCCCTGCTCGAGATGCTCCAGAGCATGAGGCCAGTTTTCGCGTGCCGCATCGATTTCAGCGAGGGCATGATGGGCGGCAGCGCGCCAGGGTTGATTCCATGCCGCTTTGTAGAATGCCTCATAGGCGTCGCCCTGCCGCCCAAGATAACGCAGCGCCAGGCCGAGATTGTAAAACGGCTCTCCTTCGTAAGGATTCGGATTGCGCTCAGTGAGCCGCGCGATGGCAGCGCGAAAATGCTGTTCCGCCGCTTTGAACTCCCCGCGCCGCAGATGCCATAGCCCGAGGGCATTGTTGGATCGCGCATCGGCCGGATCGCGGCGCAATTCCTCCTGCCAGTAGAACTCCGGCAGCCGCGTGGTGTGGCGGTACTGTGCAAGATGAAGGCCGGTGAGATATAGCTCATCGGAACTTTCGATCTCTGAGGGGAGCGCCGGTTCGGCTGCGGCATGCGGCGGGACCGTTTTCTGTTCAGCGACTGGCGCGTACGAAATGGTTTCGCGCTGATTCCAATCAAGCACACGCAGGCGCGGCTCGAAACCCGGCGCGGCGCATTCCACAACAAACGGTTTGCCGGGCTGCAGGTCGCAGGACCACTCGATGCGCGTTTCTGTCGTCTCGAAAATAACCGTACTTTGTTCGAAAATTCCCGAGACGGCAACGCCTGCGCGCGCCTGACCGTTCGCGATGTGCAAGCTCACCGCCGCATCGCGATTCGCATTCTGCGCCGGGCCGATTTCGCGAATCGGATACCAGTATTGGCGGAAGCTTTTGGTTTCGCCGGGCATCAGGAACGAAAAATCAGGCTGATTGTCGGTGTAGACGCCGGCCATCAGCTCGATATAGGGGCCGTCGGCATCGGTCAGATTGCGATCCCATGCGTAGCCGAATTCATGATTGCCCCACGTCCACTGCTTCTTGCCGGGTGCGATGTGATGATCGGCAATGTGAACCACGCCCGCCTGTTTCGCATGATCGTAACCGCCGAAGAAGTCGCCGCGCGAGCCGAGCGCCATGTAGCTTGTCGGCACGGGAATGTTGGCATACCAGCTCAGATCGTTCGGGGGATATCTGCCGGGCGGTACGAAATAGGCAGGCATTTCGTCTGGCGGAACGCCGTTCCGCGCGCGCGCTTCATAATCAACGCCGTAATAACGTCCCCGGCAGAGCGGAAACTCGCTGATGGCGCGCTTGGCATGATCGGCCACAAAATGCACGTCGGGCGGAAAGAACGATTGATAGTGTTCGTGTACGCGTACGGCAACATTCGCCCACCAGAGAAACGTCTGCACTAACGGAGTACGGTTATAGAGCCGCACTTTCAGCTCGATGAAGGAGCGCTCCGGATGCAGACAGACGCCGTGCATGCCCTTCATGCGGTTCATCGGATCGTGATCGCTGAGCCAGACCGTCTGCGAGCCATCTTCGTGCCGTTCGATCGAGAATGCGACCGGCATGAAAGTTGCAGGGCGATGATGCTGCGGCCAGTTGAACTCTACGCCGCCCGAGATCCACGGACCCGCGAGACCTACCAGCGCCGGCTTGATCACGTTCTGGCGGTAAAAGAAATCGTAGCCGTTGGTTTTGTCGAGACCGACATGGATGCGGCCGCCGATCTCCGGCAGAATCATCACGCGAATAAATTCGTTTTCGAGATGCACGGCCTGCCAGCGGCGATCGGTGCGCTCCGTCGAGATGCGATCGATAAACGGTAGCGGGTACACTTTGCCGCTGCTGCCCTGATAGACGCGGCGCTCGAGGAACATCGGATTCTTGTCGGGTGCAGCCGGTTCGTAAGTTGGGATGATGACCGGCTCGACCCAGGCCTTCACCGGGCCGGTTTCGCTCGCCGGAGCAGGAGGCAGTTCGAAGCCGTTTACGCTTTCCATGTCAGAGTGAACGCGGAAAAGCCGGTAGGACGGAGCACGTCGAACTGGACGCGCCAAGGCAGGTTTTCAGAAAAGGCGATCTCAACGTTTGCTGACTCGCCAGGAGCCAGGCGCGAAAGCTTCGCTTCTTTGCGCTCGATGGGGATCTCACCGTATCCGTAATAGAGTGCGCGCAGCGTGTAGCCATCAAGCGAATAGGCGGGCACCGCCTTACGAGTTTTGATGATCACGGTGAACGCCTTCGGGTGCCCGTCGATGCGCAGCGACTCGATCGGGCTCGATTCCGAGCGCAGCAGTTCGTAAGACTCCTTGCGCGCGCCATACAAATCCACCACGCCATGCACGCGCTGGCGCATGACGCCGGTGCCGCGGTCGCCGATATGCGTGCGGTAATCGTTGTAGCAGAAGAAAATCAGGCCGCCGACGAAATCGCGCGTGCGCAGCACTTCATCCTGGGTGCGCAGAATTTCGCGGCGCCGTTCGTCGCCTTCCGGACGCTCCGCGGTGCAGGCGCAATAGCCGTATTCGGAGATGACGATCGGTTTATCCGGGAACGCGGCATGAATCTCGTCGAGATTTTTCCCGACGGCATCCGGGCCGCCCGGGTACCAACTGCCGTAATACTCATTGAACTCGATGAAATCCATCAACCCGGCAACATCCTTGGCGGGCGTCTGGCGCAGCGAGTGCGACGCATACGAGCACAGCCGCTTCGGATCGAGCCGTTTTGCTTCTGCCAGCATGTTCTTCGCAAAATTGTAGGCAGGAGGATTTTGGCCGTCGATCTCGTTGCACAGCCCCCAGCAAAAGATCGAAGGATGATTGCGATCACGCGCCACCATCTCGCGCAGCTGCTCGATGCCGTTCTGCATAATGGCAGCGTCCGGCTGCTCGCCCATACCTTTGAAAGTGTTCGGACCCCAGGCCGGCACTTCGGTCTGAAGCAGGATGCCGTGACGATCGCAGTAGTCGAGGACGCGCCTGTCTTGCGGCCAGTGCACGCGTGTAAAAACGCAATTCAGATTCAGGAGATCGGCGTGATCGTGCGCAATCCAGGATTCCGGCTCGGCCATGCCGTATTCCGGATTGCTGCCCGCCATGCGCTCGACACCCATCAGCTTTACGCGCTCTCCGTTCAGATGGAATGCACCGTCGCGCACCTCGAAACGGCGCACTCCGAAGTTCGTTTGGTAAAAATGCGCTCGCTCGCCGCTGGTGGAGACTTCAAGGCGGTACAGATGCGGATGATCAAAATGCCAGAGTTTGGTGTTCGGAAAACTGGCTGCGATGCGCGCTGTTTCTGATGCTCCCGGTGCGGCGGCGAGGCTAGCCACCTGAGCTTTTTGATAGACGAGAAGCCCGGTCTCTTCATCGATCACACGCAGGTCGAGCATCCCGCGCCAGCGTGCTGCGCTGCTGTTGCGGACGAAGACCGCGATCTGCAGCTTCGCTTCACCGCTCGCGAGATCGGGTTCTGCATCCACATCTACGCGTTCGATGAACACTTCGGGAGTAATCAGAAGCTGAACCGGCCGGTAGATTCCGCCGTCATGCGCCCAGTCGCTCGAGCGGCCTCGCGGCAGCATGCGGTCGTTGAACGCGTTATCCACGCGCACGCGAATCGTGTTCGGCGCATCCCAGCGCAGCGATTTCGTAACGTCGAAGGCGAACGCGGTATACCCTTTCCCTATGTGCTCGCCAAGAAGCCGATCGTTCAGCCAAACCTGCGCGGAATGGAAAACGGCTTCGAATTCGAGCCGCACCGCGCAATTGCGCATGGATTCATCGGGATCAAACGTTCGCTGATACCAGGCGACTCCGCGATATTCGGCGAGCGCCGGCTCAATCTGCCAGGTGTGCGGGACCGAAGCAGTGCGCCATGCATCGCCGGTACGGAACTGCCATTCGCCAGTGAGCGAGACGATGCGCGTGGGGCTTGGGGCGCGCAATTCCTTCTTTTCTGCGGGTAAGGCGGCGGAGGCTCCGATCGCCAAGAGGGGAGTTTTGGAAAGAAAGCGGCGGCGGGAGGGGCGCATAGCTATTCGTGTACGTTACCGTATCACACGGGCCCAATTACGCGGTCGCGATCGAGCCTTCCCACTCCCCTTTCTGCACCTCCAAAAACAGTTCGAGATTGCTCTGCAGAATGACGTGGGCCGGAAGACGGTGACGCGGCGGCGGGCAACTGCCCTCGACCAAAAACTGATATAGCGAATGAAACGCCATCCGGCCCTGCGCTTTCGGCCGCTGATAGATCGTCGCCAGCACCTTGCCTTCGCGAAGGAAGGGGACGAGCTCCGGAAACAGGTCGGTCGTGATCACAGGAATGCCGTTCAAGTGGCCGGCATCTTCCATGGCATGAAGCACGGGTAGTGAGTTGGCGGTGCTGACGTACACTGCGGCGAGATTTTTGCGAGCGGCGAGTGCTTCACGCGTGAGCCGGTAGGCATCTTCCAGGCAATCGTGCGCCTCCATAACTCCGCCCACGGCGAGCGAGCTGTTGCATCGCTGCAAGAACTCGCGCAGGCCGCGTACCTTCTCGGCATGATCGAGGGTGCTGAGATCGCCGGTAACGACCAGAATTTCTCCTGCCCGCCGGCTGCAACGGGTCAAGAGCTCCGCAACCATCGCGCCGCTGCTATAGGAATCGCTCGAAATCGCCGTCAGCCGCTCGGTACCGGGCGCATCGGTCGCAACACAAACGACCGGAACGTGGGCACGCGCGGCCTTGCGAATCCATGGCTTCAGGTCAGCCGGATGGCCGGGAGCGAGAATGATGCCGTTCGCTTTATTTTCGAGAGCTTCGCCAAACAGCTCGGCGTCGCCTTCTCCCAAGCGCGGATGGGACCGGAACACAAGCGCCACGGAATCCTGGAACGGCTTGGCCGCCTCTTCAATACCCTGGCGGAGTGAATCAAAAAATGAGGCAATCTCGCGCGGCAGATGCACCGAGACGAGTAGCTTTCTATTCAGCTTCAGGTGACGCGCTGCGACATTGGGGCGGTAGCCGAGCGTCTGCGCCATTTTGAGGACGCGCGCCCGTGTCATAGGATTGATGCCGGGACGCTGATGGAGAGCGCGGTCGACGGTGCCGATCGAGACCCCGAGCGCATGCGCGATATCTTTGATTCCGGCGGGCTTCACCCGATCTTTATTGTAAGAACAAAAACGTGTACGATACCAGAAAAATTCATACGTTACCTCCAATTGGCACGCCAAAATGCCAAGTTAGGACCGTGTACGTTGACAATCCGCCGAAACCTGTGATAACGTTCCACCCTAAGAAAGGATTAGTCGCTCGCCCATGTCCATCCTGCGCCCTCTCCGCCCCGTCGCTCTCTTCTCGTCCGCCTTGCTGCTGGCCGCTTTGGCCTCGGCGCAGGTCGATACCGGCACGATTCTCGGCACCGTGCGCGATAACAGTGGCGCGGTCGTTGCCAGCGCCACCGTCACTGTTCAAAACGAAGGCACGCAGTTCAGCCAGACGGTGACGACTTCGAGCGCCGGCACTTATGTGATCACGCCGCTGAAAATCGGCCGTTACAGCGTCGAAGTGGCGAGTCCGGGCTTCAAAAAAGAGAGGCGTACCGGCCTCGAATTGAACATCCAGCAGCAGTTGGTCGCAGATTTCAACTTACAGGTGGGCGACGTGACCACGCAGGTCGAAGTGACCGGCGCCGCTCCCGTCCTGCAAACCGAAAATGGTTCCGTCGGGCAGGTGATCAATTCGCATGTGATCAACGATCTTCCCCTCAATGGCCGCAATTACACGTTTCTGGCCCGGCTGGTTCCGGGCGCAACCGTCGGCCAGCCGGAAGGTCGCGGCTTAAATGCCAATGGCTGGTTCGCTGCAAACGGAACGCGTCCGGCGCAGAACAATTATCTGCTGGACGGCATAGATAACAACACGAACGACATCGATTTTCTGGCGGGAGCGGCTTATGTGGTAAAGCCGCCGATCGACGCCATCAGCGAATTCAAGCTGCAAACCAGTTCATTCAGTGCCGAGTTCGGACGCGCGGGCGGGGCTGTGCTGAATGCGACTCTGAAATCCGGCACAAACCAGTTCCACGGCAGCGCTTGGGAGTTTCTGCGCAACGACAAGCTGGATGCGACCGAC
>DATBGM010000102.1:0-17663 GCA_036557945.1 Bryobacteraceae bacterium
AACGTCGGCGGTATGCAGCAGAGCCTTTGTGGGAATGCAGCCAACCAGCAGACACGTTCCCCCCAATCGCGGCTGCCGCTCGATGAGAGCTGTCTTAAGACCGTATTGACCGGCGCGCACGGCGGCCGAATATCCGCCCGGGCCGCTGCCAATTACCGCTACGTCGTAAGTCATTTTCGACTCAAGTGTAGCAAGCGAGGCTTATTTTACAGGTGTTTGGAGGCCTGACAACACAGGGCGACGAGTGACCGAAACGCCCGAACCTGGCGACCGTTCAGCCCAGAGTTTGTTTTAAGGAAGCAACCCCGCGTGCCGCTTAGCGAGCAGCCGAATCTATCTAACAGCATGCTTTTCGGAAGGAAGAATTCGATCGTTTACTAAATGGACAGGCTCGCTTGACAAGCATGCAACGCCAGGGCCGCACCGCACGTATCATGAAGAAAAGAGCTTTTATGCGTTCCGCGTTGTGCCTGTTCGCGCTTGTTTGCTCCTCCGCGCTTTGTATTGCAGGCCAGCAGGCCGTTTCGAAAAAGCAGCCGCCGCCGGGACCGCTCGAGTCAGTCGCCGTCAAAGGCAACAAGCTCTACTCTTCGGCGGATATCGCGCGCGAGAGCGGTCTGAAAATTGGCGAAAAGATCGACGCCGCGCGTATCGATCAAGCCCGCCAGAAACTGCAGGCGACCGAACTGTTCAACAGCGTTGCATACGAATATCGTACGGGCGGAGGTGCTCCACCCTCTTACCAAGTCACATTCCAGGTTGCCGAAAACGACCAAATCTTTCCGACACGTTTTGAGCGCTTCGACGTTTCGGCGGATACGCTTCGCTCGTGCCTGCGCAGCCGTGTCGATCTTTATTCGGACCGCATTCCGGGTACGGTAGGCGTACTTCATCGCTACAGTGCAGCGCTCGAGCAATGCCTCGCACAACATGCCAAAGGTGATGTGAAAGTCCGGGCCGCGATATCGAATGACGATCCACAGCAACTGACTGTGCTTTTCTCTCCCGACACACCCGCGCCCACGATTTCGCAAGTCGTTGTCTCGGGCAACCAGGCGATTGACACCGGCACTATCCTTCGCGCGGTGAACCAGGTTGCCATCGGCGTGCCTCTTTCCGATACCCGCTTGAAATTGATCCTTGACGGCGCGATCCGACCTCTTTATTCGGCCAAAGGCTACGCCGAAGTGAGCTTCCCAAAAATCGAAACGGAACCAGCGAAAACCAACCTCGGCGTAGTCGTCAAGGTCGAGATCAAGGACGGCCCGCAGTTCAAGTTCGGCTCCATCCGTTTTCGCGGCAGCGGCCTCGATGAAGACGAAATTCGCTCTATTATTCCGTTTAAGCCGGGCCAGCCGTATAACAGCGAGCAGGCCGATACCTTCCGGCTCGAACTTTTGCGCAAGATGCGGCATCGCGGTTTACTCGATGCGAGCATCACGACTGAGACCGAGCCGGATGACAGCAAACGGGCAGTAAACATCGCTTACAACGTCACGCCCGGCGCCGTTTACAATTTTCAAAAGCTCGATATTCAGGGTCTCGACATTACTACTCAGCCCGTTATCGCCAAGCTTTGGGGTGAAAAGCCGGGAAATCCGTTCAATCCCGAATACCCCGACTTCTTCTTGAAGCGCGTGCAGCAGGAAGGTATCTTCGATAACCTGGCCGATACGCGTTCGGACTATTCGGCCGACGCCTCCACCCATAATGTGATCGTCCACCTGTACTTCAAGGGCGGCAAGTCGCAAACACAGAAAGCGCGCGAAAAGAAAGAAGAACAAGACAAGCAGCAGAGCGACGGGACCTGGAGTCCGCTGCCGAATTTTCGCTGATCAGTGACAATGCGCGAGCGACTAATGCGCGAGCGCAGCAAATACCAGATCGCGCAAATGCGCTAAACCTTTTGCCAGATCGGTTCCGAGATGAACGCGCAACGCGCGCCGGTGCCGCTCGGCCAGCACTTGAAAATCACCTCGCGCCTGCGCCGCTTTGACTATGCCGAACGTATATTTCTGACCGGGCACCGGCAGGTCCTGCGCTTCATCGCAAGTAATCTGCAGAAACACACCGGAATTCGGGCCACCCTTGTAAGCCTGCCCGGTGCTGTGCAGAAAACGCGGGCCGAAGCCGAGCACGGTTGCGTTCTGCTTTGATTCGAGTACCTGTTTGCGAATCTCTTCGAGCGTTTTTCCGTACTCGGGAAACATCGGAACGTAGGCCAAAAGTCCGAAGTAATCCCCGGCTTTCAGACGATCCAGATGCGCCCGAATGACGGCGCCGAGCGTGCTGCTGTTTTTTAAAAGCACGTCGGCGTTCTCCTGGTTGGTGAAGAGCTTGATGCCGTCCTGATCGAGAATCGGCTTCTCGGCCGGAAGGGAACCGGTCTTTTCGAACTCTGCAGTCAGCTCACGTGTGGCCACTTTGCTCGCTTCGACGTCCGGCTGATTGAAGGCGTTAATGCCAAGGAGCGACCCTGCCACGGCCGTGGCGATTTCCCACTGAAAAAATGCCTGGCCCAGGTCATAGAGGTCGTTCAGGATTATGCGTACGACGGGCTGGCCGGCCTGTTCGAGCGCGCTGACGGTGCTTTCTTCTTCCCCGCCGGTGTCCCCTGCGTAGCGAATATAGACAAAAAGGCGATCCTTGCCGTACTTACTTGTTTCAACCAGCGGCTCGCGATCGACGGGAATGATGCCGCGCCCCTGTTTGCCGGTTGATTCGGCCACCAGTTGCTCAAGCCAAGCGCCCAGATCGTGTATCGATCGCGAACAGATCACGGTCAGCTTGTCGCGTCCGAATTTCGTCGCCGCCGTCCCGAGCGCGAGACCGAGCGCCACTCCCGGATTCTCCTCCACTCTCGAATTCCGGCAGAACTCCACCATGCGCTGGGCATGTTTGAGCAGTTTCCCGGTATCGAGACCCGCCGCAGCGTGCGGTACCAATCCGAAATCGGAAAGCGCCGAATAGCGGCCCCCGATGCTCGGCACGCCATGATAGACACGGCGGAATTTCAGCTCGTGCGCCGCGGCCTCGAGCTTCGAGCCGGGGTCGGTAATCGCTATGAAATGATTGCCCGCCGCGCCCCCTACGATTTTTTTGGTTTCATCGTAGAAATATTGCATGTAGATGTTCGGCTCGAGCGTTGTGCCTGACTTGCTTGACACACAGAAGAGCGTGCGCGCAGGGTCGATCCGTTCGCGGAAGCTGCGGATCTGTATCGGATCGGTCGAATCGAGCACCAGCAACTCCGGCCAGCCGGGCTGCCGGCCATAGGTCAGACTGAAAACTTCCGGACACAGACTCGACCCGCCCATACCGAGCAGCAGAATGTGTTCGAAGCCGTCTTCCTTAACCTCGGCGGCGAGTGCCTTGAATTTCGAAAGTTCACCCGACTCCTGCCCGATGATATCCAGCCAGCCGAGCCACTTGCTTTCGTCCGTATTGGTCCAGAGCGAGGCGTCTTTCTTCCAGAGCTTTTCGGTATTGCCCGCGTTGGTCCAGTTCTTCTTGGCTTCTTCGTACGCGCCCGCGAGCTCACCCGGTTTTATAGAAAACATCTCTGCGCCAGAAGCGCTTTGTGCTTTAGCGGAACTCATTGTGCTCGATTCCTTTCACTTTGTTTAAGCGCCGCAGGTGGCGTTCTTCATTGCTGAATTTCGCGGCCAGAAAGGCCTCCGCCACATCCTGCGCCAGCATGGGCCCGATAATGCGTGAGCCGAGAACCAGGACATTCATATCGTCGTGCTCTACGCCCTGATGGGCCGAATAGTGATCGTGGCACAAGCCGGCGCGGATTCCCTTGTACTTGTTGGCTGCCACTGACACGCCAACACCGCTGCCGCAGACGAGAATTCCGCGATCGGCTTTGCCGGCGCGTATATCTTCGGCCACCAGGGTGGCGTAATCCGGGTAATCATCCGGTTTGCCCGGTTCAAACGTCCCTACGTCGTGTACGGTGTGCCCGAGCTTTTCGACGAACTCAATCAGCTCGCGTTTCATCTCGTACCCGGCATGATCCGCACCTATTGAAATTTTCACTCTATTTGAATCTCCTTAGCTTCGCGCTGACTCCTCCCAGCTTCGCGCGATCACGCCGGCCCGCGGCGCAGCACTAGCGCCGCATTTAATCCACCAAATGCAAACGTGTTCGAAAGCGCCGCTCGCACCGCTACTGAACGAGCTTCGTTCGCCACGATATCGAGATTGCAAGCCGGATCGCGCTCGCGAAAATTAGCGGTCGGAGGGGCCATTTGCCTGCGCAGGGCCTCATTGGTCAGCACGGCCTCAATCGCTCCTGCCGCGCCCAGCGTGTGTCCGTGCAGCGATTTCGTCGAGCTCACAAGCACCCTTTCGCTCGCTTCACCGAATACTTTGCGAATCGCTTCCGTCTCGGTTGCATCATTCGCCTGCGTTCCGGTGCCGTGCGCATTAATGTAACCGATCTCTTCCGGCGCAATCGCCGCATCTTCGAGCGCCCAGCGCATAGCGCGTGCCGGCCCCTCGGCGCAGGGCTGCGTGATATGGTGCGCGTCCGAGCTCATGCCAAATCCGATAATCTCGCCCAGAATCATAGCGCCGCGTTTTTTCGCGTGGTCCCATTCTTCCAGCACGAGCATGGCGCCGCCCTCGCCGAGTGACAAACCGCGGCGGTCGGCCGAAAAAGGACGACAAGGCTCGGGTGAAACCACGCGCATCGCTTCCCATGCGCGCAACAGCCCTTCGGAAAACACTGCTTCGCTGCCTCCCGCAATCGCCGCCTGCACCTGGCCGTTACGGATCATCCAGAACGCCTGTCCAATGGCGTGATTCGATGAGGAGCAGGCCGTTGAAACCGTATAGGCCGGACCATGGATGCCGAATTCCAGGGAAATCTGGCTGGCGCCCGCGTTAGCCATGGTGCGCGGGATGGTCAAGGGCGCAACGCGCGAATTGTTGTCGCGGTACAGCCGCTGATACCCTTCCTCTTCCGCAAATTGACCGCCCACGCTGCTTCCGGTCACAACTGCTGCACGCTCGCCCAATTCTCCGGCAAAGGATAGTCCGCTTTGTGCGACCGCCTCTCGCGCCGCAAGCACGGCGAACAAGGCAAATCGCTCCAGGACGACCAGGTCCTTCTCCGTAAACCAGATTAGCGGCTCGAAATTCCACGCCTCGGCACCGGTTTGGAATTTATAAGGAGGGGATCCGCCATCGCGCAACGGCCGGATCGCAGTCGTCCCGCTCGCCGCCATTTTCCAGCACTCGTCCACGTTGTTTCCCAGCGCGCAAACCAGCCCTTCGCCGGTAATTGCAACCCGCTTCATACAGAGCCAGGTTGGGCGGACTGGCTCTTCTTTTCTACAAGCTGCCGCACACCCTCGACGGTATCCTGTACGGTACGCAAGCGCGCCACGCCTTCGTCCGGGATATCGATATCAAATTCCTTCTCCAGCTCGAAGACGATGTTGATGCCATCCAGCGAATCGATTTTGAGTTGCTCGAAGGTACTTTCTGGAGTGACCGATTCCACCGGAATGCGCTGGGTGCGCGCAATCACTTCAATCACCTTCTGGCCTAATTGGTCTGTTCCGGCGTCGGCGGGCATGCTTCGCACTCATCATAACTAATGGGGTTGCCGCACACCGACGGCGCAAAGTCGCGGCAATCGAGCTTCCAGATACGAGCGGCGATCGTTCATGGCAACCGTATGGACAGCGATTCGTTCAGCGCTATAAATCCTTCCAGCCACTCCTGCGATTTCTGATCCCCACGAGCGGCGCGTCTTTTCATTCGCGCGTATAAGGTTCCATGCAGTGCGTACACCTCGTTCTGGACCGACCAAAGGTTCGCTGTAAACGGCATCTGCCGGGCGATTTCCAAAGCATTTCGCAGGTCCGACAGCTTGTGCAGGTCCACCGCATGCTCGGCGAAGCGGCGAGCGAGAACCTCCAGCCGGTGCCGCAGCAGAAATTCCAGCGTGGTTCTATCCAGCGTCGTATTGCTTGCTTCGGCCTCACGCAATAAACTTCTGATTCGGTCGTAATCCAGATCTTCGGCTGAGCACGCGCGCCGCAGCAAACTGTTAATTGCATATTCGATGGCCGCCGTGAACTCGCGCGGCATCGGCGTTCCCAAACTCGCAAGAAAACGCATCAGCGCAGCATGGTGTTCGTAAATCTGCAAGTAGGCCGCTTCGGCTTCCGCCACTGTGGATGAAAGAATACTCCGCAAAATTCGCCGCTGCTCGTCGCGAAAGAGCGAGCGCAGCGAATACGTCTTTTCACCAAAGCGCCGGTCGAGCAGCCGCACGACTTCCGGGATATCCACCCGCGAAAAGGCGTCGCTGATCGATTCAAGCAGATTCTGATACGCTCCCGAATCTTCAAACCGCCGCACGCCGCCGGCCACGTTGTGATCCCCGAAATGAACGACCCAAAAAGTCAGTTCCTCGCTTTCCTGCGTAACCTTGGAGGTGAAATTGGCTCGCCCCAGGGCCATTCGCAGCTTGCCGGCGTCACGCGT
Organism: Bryobacteraceae bacterium; assembly: GCA_036557945.1. Taxonomy (GTDB): domain Bacteria; phylum Acidobacteriota; class Terriglobia; order Bryobacterales; family Bryobacteraceae; genus Bog-105. The sequence goes on from DATBGM010000102.1 coordinate 6,505, forward strand.
GTGATGGTCGAGCCGCTTGACGCTGTAGGAAAAAACATCTGCACGTTCGCCATACGGGGCAAACAAAGAGCTGATCGAGTAATGCGCCCCTACCTTTTCCAGATCCACCATCGAGGGCTTTACGTAGCGGCGGTAGATATCGGCGCCGCTGCCGTACTCGGCAAGATTGCTGCGCGCAGCGTCCAGCCGCTGTAGAAATTCACTCTCCACATCCTGTTTGAAAACTTCCGCGGCCAGCTGCACGACGCGCCCGGCATATTGGATCACCTGGACCGTTTCAATGCCGGAGAGATCGTCAAAGAACCAGCCGCAACTCGTATACATGAGCATCGCGTGCCGTGCCAGTTCCATGAGCTTCCAGACGATAACCTGCTCATCGGCGCTCAGAGGACGCAGAAAATGTTCTTTGCCGAAACGCTCGCGCACTTCAGGCCGGCGGTCCAGCACGACCGTGATATAAGCATCACGTGCCGCCCAGGGATCGCGCAGCAGTTGGACCCCTAACGATTCGAAACGCGGAATGGCCCAATCGCGCAACCAATCGAGCGCGTCGCGCAACGGCTGTCTCCACTGCTGTGTCCACCCGGCCCGTCCCGCATTACAGCCGCAATTGCTACGCCAGCGCTCTACGCCGTGTACACAGCTCCAGGCCGTTCTTTCGTAGATCTGTACCTCCCACGCAGGCGGGGCGATTTCCAGAAATTCGCCGTAATTCGTGATGCGCGCCTGCTTTTTGGTTTCGATCTGGTCGAGAGCGTAAGCAAGGGCCATTTCTCCGTGGCGGTGGTGGTGCCCGTAAGTTTCGCCGTCCGTGGCTATATGCGCAAGCTGGGCTTCCGCATTGTGATCGGCCAGCCCACCGAGAAGGCGCGCGGCAAACTTTCCACCGTTTTCAAGCAGCTTTTCGAAAGCGACTGCCTGCGAGATCGGCCCGTCATAAAAAAACAGATTGAGCGTCTTACCGCCAGGTGTGCGAAACAAGTAAGCGCGCGACGGGTCGATTTTCGAGCCCGTGACATCCTGCCAGTCGCCACCTGTGAGCGGACGGATCGCTTTTGCCTGGTGCGGCGCAAGAATCGTGAACAGTAAACCCGCCTCGGCGATGAGCTCGAGTGTTTCTACGTCTACCGCTGTCTCCGGTAGCCACATACCCTCGGGAACGCGTCCAAAGCGGCTCGCAAAATCTTCCATGCCCCAGCGAATCTGCGTCTCCTTGTCGCGCCGGTTCGCCAGCGGCATGATCATGTGGTTGTAAGCCTGCGCCATCGCCGAACCATGCCCGGCAAACAGCTTCTGGCTGCGTTGATCCGCTTCGATGATTCCCCGGTAGACATCCCGTGCGTGTTCGGCCGCCCAGGAAAGCAGTGTCGGTCCGAAATTAAAGCTGATCCTGGAGTAGTTGTTTACGATGCGCGTGATGCGCTGCTGGTCGTCAAGAATGCGCGCTGCCAGATTCGGCCCGTAGCATTCCGCCGTGATGCGCTCATTCCAGTCGTGATACGGGTAGGCCGAGTCCTGAAGCTCGATCTGTTCCAGCCACGGATTTTCGCGCGGCGGTTGATAGAAATGGCAGTGAATACAGAGGTATTTCATTCGTCACGCGGCTTCCGCCTTTCACGTCTCCGGCAGAAGGATCGTGAAAACCGCGCCACCGCCGCGTTCACGATTCGCCGCGGCCACACGTCCGGAATACTTTTTCACGATAGAGGCCACAATATGCAGTCCCAGTCCCGATCTTCCCGAGCGGCCGGTTTTCGTGGAAACGTGCGGCCGGAACAAGCCGGGCAAAATTTCGGCTGGAATACCGGGACCGTTATCGGACACGGTGATGGATAGACTGTCCTCGGCCTTTCCGGTTTCAATTTCAATGCGGCCCGGACGGCGCATCGCTTCAGCCGTATTCAGAAACAAGTTCACAAACACCCGTTCCCAATCCTTCGAAGAGCCGGGAAGCCGGATATCGGCCGGTATGCGCCGCACCCAGCGCATGCGCGGTTTGCGCGCCGCCACGCAATAGTCGGTTACAGACTGAATCGCATCGTCCACGATCGCCGCAAGATTCGGCGTCCCATCCGGAATCGCCCCCAGCAGCCGCTTGCCGCGCCGCACACTACGCCCGAGTGTGGCCGCCAGCGGTTTCCAGCGCCGGTCGGAATTCAGCAGCTCCGCCGCTTCGGTAATGGTTTCAAAGACGTTGTTCAAGTCGTGAATCAGACTCTCATGACTAAGATCGGGATCGACTGGCTCGTCCATAGCGCGTCCGGCTACTGCGTGAGGCCGCGCAAAGTATTGTAGAACTCCGGAAACGAAACCGAAGCCGCTTGCGCTTCGTGAATGTAGGTAGTGCCTTCTGCCAGCAGAGCGGCGATGGAAAACGCCATGGCAATCCGATGATCGCCCATCGATTCAATGTGCGCCGCTTGGAAGCGCTGTTTGCCCGGAATGTCAAGGCCATCCGCAGTTGTCTCTACGGCGACTTTCATGGCCCGCAGATTGCGCGCGATCGTCTCGATACGGTCTGTTTCTTTGATACGGAGCTCGCCGGCATCGCGCACTTTGAGCCCTTCCGCACTCACCGCGCCTAATACCGACAGAATCGGAATTTCGTCAATGACCGCCGCCGTTGTCGCGCCTTCGATTACGCCGCCTTTCAAAGCAGACGTGCGCGCTTCGAGTGTGCCGATCATCTCGCCATTGCGCTCTTCGAGATGCAACACGCGGATTGCTGCACTCATCCCGCGCAAAACATCGAGCAGGGCTGTGCGGGTCGGGTTCAGCCCGACGCCCGAGACGATCAGTTCCGAATTTGGAACGAGCAGCGCCGCCGCCAAAAAGAATGCCGCGCTCGATAGATCGCCGGGCACCGCCAGATCGCGCGCCTTCAGCTCAGCCGGTCCGCGCAGCCGCACAAAACGTGGCTGAACCGTGATATCCGCACCTAATTCCCGTAAAGCAATCTCGGTGTGGTCGCGTGTCTGTACCGGTTCGCGCACACTTGTCTCGCCTGCCGCATACAACCCAGCCAGGAGCACACAGCTCTTTACCTGCGCGCTCGCTACCGGCGTCTCATAAGCAATCGGCCGCAGTTCGCCACCACTGATAGTGATCGGCGGATATTGCCCGTTCGTCGCCTGAATGCGCGCGCCCATAGCTTCGAGCGGCGTCATGATCCGACGCATCGGACGCTTCGAAAGCGACTCATCTCCTGCCAGTATGCTCCGAAACTGCTGTCCTGCGAGTATGCCGGAGAGCATGCGGATAGTCGATCCGGAATTGCCCGCATCGAGAACCCCGTCGGCTGCGCGCAGGCCTCGCATCCCCTTGCCGTGTATCGTCAGGATGTCGCGCCCGTCCTCGCTTGAGAACTCATGCCCGATCCCGAGGGCTCCCATGCACGCCAAGGTCGAGTGGCAATCCGCACCCGTTGAAAAATTGTAAATCCTGGAACTTCCCTGCGCGATCGACGCCAACATTGCGTATCGGTGCGAAATCGACTTATCGCCGGGTACCGCAATGGATCCATGAATCCCTCGCGCTCGCGAGATTTGCTCAATCATTTAGAAGTTGTATTGTAACGACCCCGCCGGGATCTGCCTGCGATAGTCTATTGAAAGCTTTCTGGGGGGAAATCATGAAAACGTATGCTCTGCGGCTGATAGCCGTAGTTTTTCTAGCGTTGTCCGTTTGCCGCAACACGGCTCACGCCCAGGCGGTAACCGCCAGTCTGGTGGGAACGGTAACCGACGTCACTGGAGCGGCAGTTCCGAGCGCGACGATTACTATCACTGAGACAAATAAGGGCGTGACACGAACCGCGCAAACGAACGATAGCGGCAACTATACGTTCGCGAATCTTCCGCCCGGAAACTATTCGGTCGTCGCTGAGCGGCCCGGTTTCAAGAAGGCATCGCATGCCGGCGTCGATGTGGTTGTCGATACGACGGTCCGCATCGATCTTCAACTACAGCCCGGCGAAGTGAACGAAACCGTCACAGTGACCGCGGAAAGTCCGATGTTAAAGACGGAACGCGCCGACACCGGCCGGCAGATCGAGACAAAAACGGTTCAGGATCTGCCCCTGCCCTCCAATCACAATTTCCAGAGCCTGAGCCTGCTGGTGCCGGGGGCGACCAAGCCCGAAAACCAGCATTCCACTTTTTTCAACGCGCAGAGCAGCTACGCCACGCGCTTCAACGGACAGTCACGCCTGGCGAACAACCTCGAACTGGAAGGCGTTGACGATAACGAACGCACAGGGTTGCTGCAAGTGCTCATTCCGCCGCAGGAAGCGATTCAAACCGTCGATATCTCCACCAGCGACTACGACGCCGAGCTTGGCCGCGCAACGGGCGGCGCAATCAATCTGATCCTGAAGTCGGGCAGCAATGCCTTTCACGGCGAAGCCTATGAGTACAACCGCGTGAGCGCGCTGTCGGCCCGCAGCTACTTCGATTCGGCGCGCGGCCATTTTACTTACAACTATTTCGGCGGCACCATCGGCGGGCCGATTATCCGCAACCGCACATTCTTCTTCGGTGATTATCTGCGCATTGAAGATCACCAGGCGAATAATGACCGGTTAACGGTCCCGACGGCTGCCGAGCGCAACGGGGATCTGAGTATCTCGCCAACGTCCATTTATGACCCCGCGACCGGCGATCCCAATACCGGCAAAGGACGCGTCGCGTTTCAGGGAAACAAGATCAACCCGCTTCGCATTAATCCGATTTCCGCCAAGATCCTTAGCATTGTCCCCTTGCCGAATCTGCCGGGCCTGACCAACAACTATTTCGTCAATAGCCCGTTCTCGAAGAACACGGATCAGTTCGATGTCAAGGTGGATCACAACCAGACCGATAGCGATCACATATCGGTACGCCTGAGCTTTTCGCGTCCGGTTACGACTGATGCATCCGTATATGGCATCTATGGCGGCCCGCGCGGAGTCGGCGGCGCTGGTTTTGAAGGCACCGGCATTCAAAACACCTACAGCGGCGCGATCAACTACGTGCACATCTTTTCGCCGTCACTCATCACCGAAGCGCGTTTCGGCGTGAATCGCTATCGCAATGACGCGCAACAGTTCGGTTATGGCCAGAATGTTGCCGATCAGCTCGGTATTCCCGGGATCAACGGCATCGACTGGACCAGCGGCCCGCCCGCCATCAACCTGAACAACTTCGGCAATCCGTTCATCGGCTTCTCGGCCAGTCTGCCCTGGATTCGCGCCGAAACGAACGTTCTCTTTACGAACATCTGGACAAAGACGGTCGGCAATCACACGATCAAGTTCGGCATCGATCTGCGCCGCGTTCGCGACGATCTGCAGCAGACGCAGACTTACAATCCGCGCGGGCTGTTCGAGTTCGGGCCATCGCAAACATCCGTTCCGAGCGCCACCACCAGCTTTGCCAACTCGCTCGCCAGTTTTCTTCTCGATGTGCCCTATGACACTGGGCGCGATTACCCGGTTATCTTTCCTGCCTATCGCGCCTGGCAGATCTTTTCGTTCGTACAGGACAAGTGGGTTGTCACCCCCAAGCTGACCGTCAACATCGGATTGCGCTGGGATCTCTATCCGGCCGCTACACCCGCTCATACTGCAGGCTTCTCGCAGTACGACCCGGAAAACAATTCGTTGCTGATCGCAGGTGTTGGCCGTGTACCCTCTGACGTCGGTATTAACACCAACTATCACGACTTCGGTCCGCGCCTCGGCATCGCCTATCGCTGGAACGATAAGACTGTCATTCGCACGGGCTTCGGCATCAGTTATGCGCCGTTCCCGGATAACACGTACGCATATAACTACCCGGTGAAGCAGAACAACTTTTTCACCGGCAATTGCACGTTTTGTGTAGCGCTGTTGCCAAACGGCCAGCCGGCTACGTTCCAGGCGGGCTTCCCGCCCTTTGCCACGGCCGTCATTCCTTCGAGCGGCATCATTCCAAATGCCGATCTCAAGCAGACCTATTTCTTTATCAATCCCAGCTTCCAGGAGCCGTATGTCGAATCGTGGAATTTCGCCATCCAACGTGCGCTGCCGCTGGGCCTGAACCTTGAGGTCGCCTATGTCGGCAATCACGGGGTGGATCAACCGGCGATATATCAACTGAATGCGTCGCATACGCTGGGCGGCGGTGTTGCCAGCCAACCTCTATTTCAAAAATTCGGAAAGAAAGCGAATGTAGAAGATCGCTATGTCGGCTACAGCTCGAGTTATAACGGGCTCCAGGTAAAGCTCGATCGGCGGTTCTCCGGCGGCTTTGCCTTGACGACTTCGTACACGTACAGCAAGGCTCTGGGCTATCAATCGGAGGACGCCGGACTCGATTTCTACATTAATGGCCAGCGCAACTGGCGGCGCCTGGATTTTGACCGCCAGCATTTCTTCGCACAAAGCTATATCTACGAATTGCCTTTCGGGAAAGGGAAGAAGTATCTGCAGACGGGCTGGGCCGGCAAGCTTCTCGGCGGCTGGCAGATTAACGGCGTGCTGCAGATTGCCTCCGGCGCGCCCATCGACTTCGGTTTCAGCGGTGCGTCTTTAAACGCGCCGGGAAACAACAACACGCTGAACTGGTTCGGCCCGGGCTCAATCCCGATTCTGCACGGAACCGGCCCCGGTCATGCATGGTTCCAAAACAGCGTCTGCAACTTCAATCCAGCCAAAGGCGCGCTCGTTACAACGCAGTGCTTCGCACAGCCTGGCGCGGAAAACGGCGGCCAGCCGGAATTCGGCAATCTCGCCAAAAACGTCATCAGCGGTCCCGGATACTGGAATCTCGATGCCTCGCTTTTCCGTACGTTCGATATTACGGAACGCTGGAAATTTCAATTTCGCGCCCAGGCGACCAGCATTGTGAATACACCACAGTGGGGCAATCCCAGTACCGATATCACCAGCCCGAATTTCGGTTACATCACAGGAGTCGGAAACGGTCGCAGCGGCCAGACGCTTCCCGGTGGTTACGGTTCCGGCGCTCGCCAGATCGAGTTCGGCGCAAAACTGCTCTTTTGAGCGTGTGAGGATACAAAGCATATGATGAACCGGCGTGATTGGATTGGAACGACGGCTGCGCTCGCCGCGGGCGGCATCGCAGGCGCAAGCCCCGCCCGACCCGGCAAAAAGCCGGTCTCGATCTCGAGCGCGAACGGCCTCGCCGCTGTGGACAAAGCCGTCGAGATGATGAAGGCGGGTGCCGACACCCTCGATGCTGTCATCGCCGGGGTAAACATCGTCGAACTCGATCCGAACGACACTTCCGTCGGTTATGGCGGATTGCCAAACGAAGAAGGTGTCGTTGAGCTGGATTCCTGTGTCATGCACGGCCCTACGCGCCGCGCCGGATCGGTGGCCGCCATTCAAGGCATCAAAACGCCATCCAAAATCGCTAAGCTCGTCATGGATCAGACGACGCATGTGATGATCGTCGGCGAAGGCGCGACCCGTTTCGCCGAAGCGCACGGTTATAAACGTGAGGATCTGCTCACCGAGAAGGCACGTACGGCCTGGCTGGTCTGGAAAGAGAGCCTGCGTTCGCCGGGAGCCTGGAACAACTGGATTTCGATGCAGGACAACCTCACCGCGAAAGCTCCGGTCGCTCAGCTTCGCCGGCGTTTTCCGGAAGCCGACGAAGCCACGCTCACCTGGGCCTGGCAGATGGCCGTGCATCCCACTTATGGAACGATCAATTGTCTCGGACTGAACGAAAGAGGCGAAATTTCCGGCGTCACTACCACGAGCGGCCTGGCGTGGAAGATACCGGGACGCGTCGGCGACTCGCCCATCATCGGCGCGGGACTCTTTGTCGATCCGGACGTAGGAGGCGCGGGCTCGACAGGCGTCGGAGAGTTGAACATCCGTACGGCAGGCGGGCACACGATTGTCGAAAGTATGCGCCGCGGCATGAGTCCCAAAGAAGCAGTGCTCGAAGAGCTCAAACGTGTTTCGAAACTTTACAACGACGACAAAGCTCTGCTGGACAAGCTGGACATCGAGTTCTACGCACTGCGAGTCGATGGCGAACATGCGGCGGGCTCTCTCTGGAGCAGCCACCGCAGCTACAAAACGTATTCAGTCAACGACGGTGGCAAAAGCCGGCACGAACCCTGCGTGTTCTTGTATTCGCACTAGCGGAACTGGCTTGGAACGCCGGATATCAGGAAGCGCCTGTTCCTAACTCCGGTATTCGAGCCGCTCCCCCTCGAACGCCTTGCTTTGCTTCTCGCGAAAAATCGCAAAAACCGTCACGAAAACCTGTACCAGAAAGAGCGCTACCCAGATGTTCACGCCTTCTAAAGGGCATGCGGAGCGCCATCTGGGCGGCTGCATAAGTAGCTGAAAACAATCAGCCGGCCATGAATCGCATGCTGTGAAATCCCGTTTTGGAACCCGTTCCCGATTTCGTTTCGGGATCGCGATTCATCCGATAGAGGCCTATTCCATAAGACTTCCCTTTTGATAAGATTCCTCAATCAGCCACCACTTAGTCAGCGGATATACCCCTACTTATGCCTGTGCTGTTATTCAAAATCCTGCTGACTCTCCTTCTGGTAAGTTGCTTCGGCAGCTTCGCCTGGGCCGTCCGGAATTTCTTTGTGAAGTCGGAACGCCTCACCACCGGAGTTCGCCTTACGCTGCTGACGGGAACAGCTTTCGCGATCCTTCATCTGCTCGTCATTTTCTTTTCCTCCACGCTGTCGACTCTAGCTGTTGCAGGCGCCGCCGCGCTATACATCCTCTCGCTGGTGGTGTTCTGGTGGGCGATTGCCGCCAATCGCGTAAAACCGCTGGCCGCATGTTTCGCTCACAATGAGCAGCTTCACCTGGTTCAACACGGGCCTTACCGCTTCGTACGACATCCCTTCTATTGCTCCTACCTGTTAGCCTGGGTAGCGGGCGCGGTCGGGACACTCAGCATCTGGCTCGCGCTCACAGCAGTCGTCATGTTCATTCTCTACAGAACCGCAGCCGTGAACGAGGAAAATAAATTCGCCCACAGCCCGCTGGCGAGCGCTTATGCCGCCTATCGTGCGGCAACCGGCCGGTTCCTTCCCAAACCTTTCAAGCTGAGTAGCCGGCTATTGTAAAAAACGATGCGGCTGGCATGGTTCAACATCGCGCATGACCGCATGCGCTTTGTGGTAACCGTGCTGGGCATCATGTGCGCTGTCTTCCTGATGATCTTTCAGGGCAGCATGCTGCTCGGCTTCATGCGGGCTGCTTCCAAGATCATCGATTCCACCGATGCCGACATCTGGATCACCGGCCGCGGCGTGACTTGCTTTGAATTTCCCGTTCCGATCGAGCGCCGCCTGTTCGAAATCACGCGCGGCATTCCCGGGGTAGCCGGAGCAAGCCGCATCTCCACCGGCCAGATTCAAATTCGCAAAGCGGATGGCGTCCGCCAGCAGGTCGTGCTCGTCGGCGCCGATTCGCAGGTCGGCCCACATTTCCCAATACCGCGGCTTGAGGGTACTTCCGGACCCGTCGCGCCCGATGCGCTCGTCATCGACCGCAGCAACGCCGCCTTGCTGGAAGTCCGTGGCTTTCCCGTCGAAGTCGAAGCCAATAATCTGCACGCGCGTGTGATCGGCGAAACCTCCGGCTTCAGCTCCTTCATCGGCAGTCCGTACGTCTTCACATCGTATGACGACGCCGCCAAGTACATCCGCCTCGGCCCCGATCAGACGATGTTCCTGCTGCTGCGTCTTCAACCTGGCGTAAATGTAAGAACAGTCCAGGGCGAGCTGCGCGCCCGCTTTCCGAATGTCGATGTCTGGACCCGCGCGGAATTCTCGCGCAAAGCCCGCTGGTATTGGATTTCCAAGACCGGCGCGGGCGGCGCGATTCTGATGGCTGCACTACTCGGCTTCTGTATCGGTCTGGCAGTGGTCTCGCAGGCGGTCTACGCAACCACCATGGAAAATATCGAAGAGTTCGCGACGCTCAAAGCGATCGGCGGCTCGCGCCGGTTTGTCACCGCTGTCATTGCGGCGCAGGCAGGGATCTGCGGACTGGCTGGTTATATCCTGGGAACGCTGATTACTTTGCCGCTCGTCAAACTCGCCACCTCCAGCATTCCCTGGGTGTTCACGCCCTGTTGGCTCCCGATCCTGGCGCTCGTACCCGCACTCGGTATGTGTGTTCTTGCTTCGGTGCTATCGGTACGCGCCGCGCTCCAGGTCGAACCGGCTCGCGTGTTTCGTGCCTGAACACCCGTTGGCGGTTGAAAATGTCAGCGTTTTTTACGGGCCCGCAAGCGCACGTATTTCCGCTCTCAGCAACGTTTCTCTAAGCTTCCGGCCTGGCACTCTGACGCTCGTCATGGGACCTTCGGGCAGCGGTAAAACCACGCTGCTGTCCGTTCTTGGTGCGTTGCTTCGCCCCGATTCGGGCCGCGTGTTTCTGGATGGGACCGAAATCGGCCAGCTCTCCGAAGACGAGCGCACCCGCCTGCGCCGCGATCATATCGGTTTCGTTTTCCAGGCCTTTCGTCTGCTGCATGCTGTTTCCGCTCTGGAAAACGTCCTGGTAGCCCGCGATGTGCGCGGCCCGCGTTCTCCGCACGACATTATGAATGCCGAAGCCACCTTAAAAAGCCTTGGACTTGGAGGTAAGCTGAATCTAAAGCCTGACGATCTCAGCGGAGGTGAGAAGCAGCGAGTGGCCATCGCGCGTGCGCTGCTCGGAAACCACAGTGTTTTGCTGGCCGATGAACCGACGGCTTCCCTGGATTCGCAGTCTGGCGCTCTAATCCGCGAACTGCTTCGGAAGCTCTCAGCCGACCGGAGCATCACAACCGTGGTGGTCTCACACGATCCGCGGTGGACCGATTTCGCCGATACTGTGGTATTGCTCGAAGACGGCCGGGTGGTGAATGAAAGGAAAAATGCGAAATGAAGCCTAGCGCGTTACGGGTGATGATTGGCCTCATTGTCCTCTGCTTGATTGGACTTCTGATCCGGGCTTTTACGCCGAGTCCGACAGTTTCCGCCATGCCGGGAGTCGCCTCAAAGTCCCCGGATACGGATTCCGTTGTGGTCGCCTGCCCCGGCCGCATTGAAGGCCGCGGCGATACCGTCGAAGTCGGTGCAGCGACCGACGGTGTCGTGCAATCGGTGCGCGTGCGTGAAGGACAAAAGGTAAATGCCGG
>DATBGM010000103.1:0-31867 GCA_036557945.1 Bryobacteraceae bacterium
ACCGCGGAGACGGCACGTTCGAAGATGCCTCGGGCGAGGCGGGCGGCGATTTTCTGGCCGCGCGCGCGCACCGCGGCTGTGCTTTTGCCGATTTTGATAATGATGGCCGCATCGACGTCGTGGTTTCTGCATTGGGCGAAGTTCCGGAGATATGGCGCAATGTGACGTCCGAAGCCGGCAACTGGCTCGAGATTAAACTGACCGGCACAAAAAGCAATCGCGATGGCATAGGCGCGGAGATTGAGGCCGGCGATCAGCACAATCACATGACCACAGCGGTCGGATACGCGTCATCGAGCGATTTCGGCGTGCATTTCGGAACGGGCGCAAAAAAGCAGATCGATCGAATCCGTATCCGGTGGCCAAGCGGCGCCGAACAGCAGTTAACGAACGTGAAGATGAACCAGGTTTTGCAGATTCGAGAAACCCTTTAAGGCGGCGGCAGGTTCGCGCCGTCATCCGAACGGCGCTGCTCGCCGGCTTGGCGGCGGGCGGACTCATAGGCGGCAAATGCGTCCTTCGCGAGCGCTTCCTTCCCGGTCAATTGGTAGGCGCGATAGAGCTGAAAGCGCGCGTTGACGTCCTCTTCTGAGGTAGCGGCTGTCTTCAGAAATTCAATCGCTTGCTCGGGGTTTCCCTTGCGTAGCAATGCCTGTCCCAGTGCAGCACGCGCGGCATGAAAGTTTGGATCGCTCTGCAGTACTTTCTCCAAATATGGAATGGCGCGATCCGGTTGATCGAGTTGCAACAGGGAGGCGCCCTTAAGGAAATTTGCTTTAACCGAATTTACATCTTGCAAAACGGGCAAAACGGCTTCATAGTCGCGGCTTTCGTACAACGATTGTGCAAGCGCGGCGTGGATGGTTTCGTTATCCGGCGCAAGCGCAAGAGCATCGCGCCATTCTGCCACGGCTTCGCGGTTGCGGCCGTCAGCACTCAGTGATTTCGCGTGCTGAATATGCGCCTCGAGCGAAGGAGCAAGATGGGCCAGACGTTCATACGACTGCGCAGCACGTTGCCGGTAGCTTTGATTCGATCTGTAGGCCGACGCCGGACCGCTCTCTCCAGGAATTTGTGCGGTTGCTTTTTCGCGCGAATCTTCCAGATCGGCCCAGGCGGTATGGCCTGTCTCGCGGTACACGCGTGCCAGGCCGGCATGCAACCCGGGAATGGCAGGGCCTGTTGCGAGCGCCTCGCGATAGACGGCAACAGCACTTCCGAAACGGCGCTGTTTACGCAGTGAATCGCCCTTCAGAAGCAGAGCGTAGTTGGAACCGGGCCATTTCGTAGCAAGCTCGTGCTCCGCCCGTTCCGCGAGGGCATCGCATGTTTGGGCAAGCAAGAGCTCCGCATTGCGATCGTTAGGCATTGCTTGCGCTGCTTTCTGCAGCGGTTCGAGGGCGTCGTCAGGCCGGTCCAATCTGAAGTAGCTCGCGCCCAGAAACAGTTGCGCCGGCGCAAGATCCGGATTGATCTTAAGCGCGGCGCGCGCGTGCTCCGCCGCATCGCTGTACGACTTCGCTTGAAACTCCGCGATAGAGAGATCGAGCCATAGCTCCGCGTTATTCGGATAGGCGCCGGCAAGGCGCCGATAGATCGGAACGGCTTCTGCCGGCTTTCCGCCTGCTACGAGTTGCTGAGCGCGGTTCGCCTCGGCGGCAGGGTTAGCCACCTGGCCGGCCGCGAGCGCGACCATCGTTAAGCCACCTATGGAAATTCTTCTAAAATTCAGCACGCAACATGAACTGCATCTGGCGCGGAGTGCCGGTGCCTACCGGGCTCGTATTGATCGTCGACGTGATCACCGCAAATTGGGAAGGAACGGTCACATCTCCGGAAGGTTGGCCGTACTGGGCGCGATTGAAGACATTAAAAACTTCCCAGCGAAATTGCAAAGAGATGCGCTCCGTGATGGGAAAGCGCTTCGCAAGACCAAGATCCAATTGAGCAAGATCGGGGCCGCGTGCAATGTTACGGCCGGCGGTACCGAAGGTTCCAATAGCAGGCGCGCGGAAAGCGGCCGGGTTGATCCACTGTTGCGGTGTCGCGCCCCCCGGCGGTGTGAGAGACACGCCCGGAATCAAATCGGGCCGCTGATTGATCGTGTAGCCGTATGGGGCAGCGCTCGCCGCACGGCTGATAACGACATTCACCGGCAATGCGCTGCGCGTAGTGGCGATTCCGGTAAGAGTCCATCCGCTGAAAATCGATCGCTTGCCGCGACCGAACGGCAGCTCGTAAACCGCATTCGCCGTGAAAAAGTGCCGGATATCCTGCGCACTCTCTGCCCGTTCGCACGCCCGGCAAAACGGATTCTGCGGCGACATGATATCGGCCTCGCCGCCGCCCAGCGATCCGTCATTGATAGCGTGCGACCACATATAATTCATGCCGAAGACGAGATCCGGTCGCAAATGCCGCTGGGCAGACACGATCAGGGCGTGGAAGGTGCTGTTGCTGTCGTTGGTACGGTACTCGAGCTGGCCGAATTGCGTGTCAGGTCGCTGCCCGGTCACAGGATCGAGAATGTTCGTATAAGTGATCGTCTGCAAGTTCGTGCCCTTGTTTCCGGTATACGAAACGGTTCCCGTAATATGCAGCGGCAGCTCCTGCTGCAGCGAAAAACTCCATTGCGAGCTGTACTCGTCTTTGCGATTGCGGTTCTGCGCACGCGGCGACAACGTGCCGCTGGTGCTAGCGAGGAACGGCGCGATCGGATACGAAAGATTCGGGATTTGCCGTGAAGTGAGCGAGTAGCGGAGCTGATCGTTTGAGGCGGGCAGATTCTGGTCTTCCAGTTGTCCGTCGCCGTGATAGATGCCGAAGCCCGCGCGTATCACCGTGCGGCCGCTCCATCTGGCGGGCGCCCAGGCCAGCGCCATGCGCGGATCGAAATCGGTCGTGCGTGGGTTCGAAAACTGCGCGCCCGGTGGGCAGAAGCCTCCGCACGTGGCGAAGTCAAATGGAATCGCCCGCCCGTCCGCTTCGTGAAACACGTTAAAGAATTGATAGCGCAAACCGAGGTTCAACGTCAGCCTGGAGGATGCCCGAAATTCGTCCATGATAAACCCGAAGGCCTGATTCTTTCTGAGCCGCTTCAACGGAAGCGCGTCAATTACAGAGGCCGTGTTGACCTGGTTGAGCGCAAGCGTATTCGGATTGGTGAACGATAACGTGCCGGTTGCGGAACTGCCGGGATTCATGAAAACCCGCCGGCCTTCGACGCCTGTCCGAAACGAGTGCCGCCCGGCAGTAAACGACAAATTGTCGATGATTGAAACTGAAGTGTCGTCCTCCGCGCGCGTTTGCGCCGCATTGACGTTGGTGAATCCGCTCACCACAAGCGTGTAGGGCGTCCCGGTCAGATTCGCGGTGCGCGAAAAGACCTGGTTGAAACCGAACTTCGTCTCGTTCAGCATGCGGGGCGAAAGCACATGGCTGAAACTCAAGACGCCGTTAATTGGGCGATTATCGACTACAGTGCGGTCCTGCAAGTTGTTCAACGGAACGTCGCTTACTTCCTCATCCACATTGATCCGCAGAAACGTGTTCAGATTCGATGTGAAGCGATGGTCGATGCGCACCATTCCGGAAGTCTCGTCGACACGCTGCGGGCTAAGCCCGGAGAAACGGTCGATATCCGGGCTCCCCGGCTGCGGCACGTTGCCCGCCGGATACGCGTTCAACACCGGAGCCAGCTGCGGGAATGCGCTGAGCACACGCGCGCGATAGGACGCGCTCGGCGTGAACCCGGTGAGCGTTTGATCCAGACGCTGGCGAGAACCCTCGAAACCCACAAAGAAAAAGGTCCTGTCGCGCGCAATAGGGCCGCTCACATTTGCGCCGAATTGATTCAGCCGAAAAGGTGGATTTGTGAGGGCAAACGGATTGCGCGCATCGAAGATATCGTTGCGGAGGTATTCGAACGCCCGGCCGTGCAAAGCGTTTGTTCCCGAAGCCGAAGCAATTACGATCTGTCCGCCCGTACCATCGGCCGAATCGACGCTGTACAAGGTGGAATCAACTTTGAATTCGGAAATGGATGAGCCCGGAATTGCCAAACGAATGCCGGTCTTCTGCGGCTGGTTCGAAATGCCGGTGGCATCGACGCCGTCGTAGGTGATGTTGTTGTCGTCGCGGCCATGCCCGGCAAAGCGCACGGTTCGCTGGTCGGAAGAGCCGGCATCCGTCGCGCCGGGAATCAGCGGCAGCAGTGTCGCCCAGTTGCGCCCGTTAAGCGGCAGATTCTGCACCTGCCTGTGCGTCATGCGGGCGCCAATCGCTGCCGAGTTTTGATCGATTTCGCTGATGGAAGCCGACACGTTGACCTGTGTCGCCGCACTCGCAACGGCGAGCGTAAAGTCGACCGTACGCGTCTGCCCGACGAGCAGATCGAGCGCACCGATTTGCAACGCCGCGAAGCCCGGCTTGTGGGCAGAGAGCATATAACGGCCGATCGGAAGCGCAGGTAAAAGGAATGAGCCCGAGGCAGAAGTTTGCGTGCGGCGCGTAAGGCCCGTCTCCGTTTGCCTAAGCTCGATCTGCGAGCCGGGCAGCGGCGCGCCCGCTGCATCGCGCACAAAGCCGGCCACAGCCGCCAATGCATTTTGCGCAAAGAGCGTAGCCGGACCCCCGCAAAGCAGAGCCGCAGCTAACAAATACGCCGCTGTTTTCAAAATCCCTTCCAGCTTAATGGAAGGGACCGTTATGGCATACGAAGCGATTTACGCATGAGCGCGAAGAACACATCGGCTCGCACCAGCTCATATTGCGATTCCAGCGACGAGACCAGGGTATTCACGTCCGTCGGCGTCATGTTCCACGCAAGTACTCCGAGGGCGACGAACAGCGGGCTATCGCCGCTCCAATTTTGCGTCGCATCGGCGAGCGCAGATTGACCTTGCGCGACCGAGCTGATGCCGACCTGCGTGATGACAGGCAGACCCGCCGGCGTGCTCACCTGGCTCTGGGAAATCCAGTTGTAGAGAATGCCGAGCAGAAACACATCGCGCTCGTATTGACGGGCGACGGCATCGGCAAGCGGAATGTTCGTATCGTTCAACCGGTTCAATGCGTAGAGCACATCCATGCCCGTGCGCCGCATATATTCGCCCGTACGCCGCGTAAAGCTCGGCAAAGCCGCTGCCGGCCATTGGCCCGGATACGTGTAGCCTGCGCCCGAAGGGCCCGCAACGAGAAAATCGTTGCGTGTCTGCGTCGTTTGGAAATAGCTCAGCATAGCGGGGGCCGCGTCCAGGAGAAGCGGGCTGATGCTCCAGTTCAGTGGGGTTTTTCCGCGATTGGGGTCGTCCCAGAGCGAGCGCATGCGGTGCTCGTCGTATTGCAAATTATCGCCTTCGCTCATGGTGAGCGTCACGTAGACTTTGTTCTGCAGACTCGTTCGCGGTGGAAGCGGTTGCCAGGCGCGAACCGGCGCGCGCACACCGCCCCACACGGTCCCGTTGTTAAAGAAATCCGCCGCACCCACCGGCACGCCGTGTTGCGCGCAAAGAGTGACGCCCGTGCTTTCATGGCCGCCTACAAACCATCCGAGGTAAGGCGTATCGGGTGCGACCTTCTGCAGAATTTCGGTAAACAATGCCGCTTCCTGTTCGACCAACGGATCGAGCCAGAAAACGAGCGCATTCGTGGCGACGATGTAATCGCGGAAATTGGCGAACGGATTATATTGGAGCGGCACGACATTCGTCGCGGTGACCAGGTACTCGTTCCACATCTGTACCTGAAGCGTCAGAGCTTTGTTCCAGCGGGCGGATTGAAGCGATAAATGAAGTAAGAGCCGCCGTCCGCAAAGCGCCATGCCGATGCAAGCGACGAGTTGTCCGGCTCATACAGAAAAGATGATTCAGCGGGCGTGCCCGGCTGAAAGGATGCAATGGAGGCGCCATCGGCGAGGACGGTGACCTGTCCAACCGATGGCCCCCAGCCGTCATTCGGATATGCGTCCTGGAAGCGCACATACACGGACCCGGTGCCGAGCAGGCTCGAAAGGTCAGCTGTATAAACAGCCTTATTGGAGGCATCAGTCACCGGCGCGGTCACCTGGAAAAGCGTTGTCCACGAGACCGAAGGAATGAAACTCGGACTCGCCGGGCTGATTCCAGTCAGCAGGCGGTGATTCAGCGAGGGCCAGTAAGTATTAACAAGCCAGTTGTACGCGTCGAACTTGTTATTGAAGCGGCCGCGCAAATCCTCGACGATCGGAAGCTTGTATTGCGCGGCGAGATCGGCGGTGGCGATGACAGCATTCTGCAATCCGGCAAGGCTCGTCGCAACGTTAATCGTGTCCGGAACGCCCGGATCGTAAACAATCGCGCCCTGAATTTCGTCGCGGTACTTCGTGACGAGGCTGAGCGGATCGCTCACTTTGGTATAAGGCACCTTGCTCGTATCGAGCCAGACTTGGTCTGTATTGTCGCCGGCGATTAGCAGATAAATGCGCGGCTCGCGCCGGTTGATGATTCCTTGCAGAGTCGTCAGCAGCACTTGCCGATCGCCGCTGAGTGATTCGATAGCGGCGGCATCCAAATGACGCGGCACAGGGAAGGAGGGCAGCGCGCGACCGGCTGGCCAGCTCAAACCGCCATAGACTCCCGTCTCCGGCGATTGGCCGTCGGCCGCGGCAAACGGCGACAGCGCGGCGGCGACTCCGGCCGCTTCCAGAAAATTGCGTCGATTAATCTTCATCATCTCTCCCGATTCTTTCGATGTGATTTTTCCATCGCTCATTACCACGCGAACGGGGAGTTACGGTGAAATTTACAGGATTTACAGGCGGAAATCGTAAATTTACGAGCCTCGGTACCGGCTGAGATAATCGTCCGGATGCGTTTACTCTTCGCGCAAAGCAGACATCGGATCGATACGCGCCGCGCGGCGAGCCGGCAGCCATGCGGCAAATGCGGCAGCGGCAATCAGCAGGAGCAACGATGCCGAAAGGCTGGCCGGATCGGCCGCACTGAGCCGGAACAGCGTGTGGCCGAGCAGCCGGCCGATCAGGAATGCGCCCGGTATACCGATCACAAGGCCCGCCAAAACCAGCGACAGAGATTCGCGCAGAATGAGTCTCACGACTTCGTTACGCGACGCACCGAGCGCCATACGTACGCCGATTTCGTTAGTACGCCGTGCGACGGTGTAGGCGAGCAGACCGGCGATTCCGATCGCGCAAAGCAGCAGGGCCAGGAAGCCGAATGCGCTCGAAAGAATTCGCAGCAGCCGCTCGTTGAGCAGCAGGTGATCGACCAAGGCGCTTTGCGTCTGAATATCCGACACGGGGACTGATGCATCGATGGCAGCGGCGGCTTGCCGGATCGCGCGCGCGAGCTGAGTTTTGGGAACTGCGGCACGAAGCGCCACGTTCACCTGGAAAGTGGGGTATGCGATTGTGCTCCAGGGCCGGTACATCGTCGGGCTGGGCGCATCGCGTAGAGAACGGAACCGGCTGTTTCCGACAACACCGACGATCCGGTATTGCTGCGTAGGTTTCGGCCCTGTACCGAAGAGCTGGCCGATCGGATTGCGATGAGGAAAATACTTACGGGCAAATTTGTCATCTACAATTACCGCGCTCGATCCCGGCTGCCTGTCCGAAGCCTGAAAGGCGCGGCCCGCGCGAAGCGGTATATGCAATGTTTCGAGTGCGCCATCGCTCAGATGGTTGATGACGGCGTAGTCTTCGCTGCGGAACGGGCGCCCCGGAATATTAACCAGCGTTGCATTGCCGGACCCGGAAAGCGGCCGGGTTTCAAGAATGGCTGCGTGCGAAACGCCCGGCAGCGAGGCCAGCCTTTCACGCAAACGATCGGCGTATTGGCGGACGCGATCGGCGTTGTACCCCGCGCTCCACGGATTAACCGACACGTAGAGCAGATTCTGACGATCGAAGCCGATGTCGGCCGTCTCCAGATTGGCGAGCGAGCGCGCCAGCAGCCCGGCCGCAACCAGCACCGCGAAACTGAGCGCGATCTCTAAGGCCACCAGTGCACGCGGCAGACGAAGATGCCCCGCGACAAGCATGCGGCTGCCGGCCTTCAAGGCGTCGTTGATGCTGGCGCGTGTGAGTCGAACGGCGGGAGCGGCGCCGAAGAGCAAGGCAGTGAGGAGCGAAATGGCTGCAGTAAAGAGCAGAATACGCGTATCGATTCTTAGATCGAAACCGCCGATCGCAAGGTCGGACCGAATGAACGAATGAATTGTATTGGCCAGAACAGGGCTGAGGAGCAATCCGGCCACCCCGCCTGCAAGCGCCAACAGCATGCTTTCTATCAGGTATTGCCGCAGCAAACGCATTCTGGCCGCACCGAGCGCCAGGCACACGGCGGATTCGCGCTGCCGGGCAACTGCGCGTGCAAGCAGCAGATTCGCCACGTTTGCGCAAACAATCAAAAGAATTAAGCCCACCAGCAGCAGCAAAATCCAGAGCGCTCTCGCCCGTTCGCGCGGCACCGCACTCAAACCGCGCTCACCGGGCCTTGCAATGAGTTGCGGTATCTGGTCCATCTTTCGCGCGGAAGGAGCGAGGATGTGCTGAAAACGCGCCGAGAGTTGAGCGGCCGCCTGCGTTTCCCTGACCTGCGGCGCGAGCCGCCCGAGCATTCGCACCCACCAGAAACCATCGCTCTCGCCGAGCGACGAATCAAGCCGGGCGCGCGGGCTGAGTGCGATTTGCGCCGAAAGCGGCGCATAGATATCGACCCACTCACCGATTTCGATACCGAAAAAGTGCGCGGGCGCAACACCGATGATCTGAACCGGCGCATTGTTGACGCGCAGCACCTGCCCGAGCACGTCTCCACGCGCGTTGAACCACTTGCGCCAGAAACGATCGCTCACAACTACCACCGGAGCCTCGCTCCTGCCTTTGGAAAAGGAACGCCCGAGCTGCAGCTTAACTCCTAATGCCGAAAAGAAATTCGCGCTCGCATACTGCAGCCGGAACTGCTCGGCCGCTCGTTTGCCGCTCGAAACCGCGGCCATTTCCGCGTCGGAAAATCCGATCAGCGCGCTGAAACCACCCGGTTCTGCCGCGAGCTGCCGGTATGCGTTTAGCGAGACAGAAGAACCCGATAAATTAGCGGTAAAGACTCCTTCGCTATCGCCGCTCATCATGCTGCACAGCCCTTCCGGCCAGCCGTGATTCTTCCACCAGATCGCACGCAGGTTTTGCGGATCTGTTACCGGCAGCCGTTTGAGCAGCGCCGCATCCACCAGGCTGAAAATCGCTGTATTCGCACCGATCCCGAGCGCCAGCGACACAATTACGACGGCGCTCAACATGCGGCGCCGCCCAAGCTGGCGCAATCCGTAACGCGCATCCCGCAGAAAGGACTCGAGCCATACGAAAATCCCGGCCGCGCGTGTATCTTCTTTGAGCCGCGCCGGATTTCCAAAGCGCAGGCGGGCGGAGCGTGTGTCGAAACCATCCTGCTCCTTCATCGCCAGGTGATACTGCAGCTCCTCTTCAACCTCGCCTGCATAGCTGCCGGGCCGCAGCGTGTGGCGCAATCGCGACCAGAGACTCATGCTTCCTCCTACACTGTGCGCAGAACTTTTGAAACGGCCGCGTTGATCGAATGCCAGCGCTTCTCTTCGCTTTCCAGCCGCTTGCGGCCCTTGGCGGTTATTTCGTAAAAACGCGCCCGGCGTCCTGAATCGGAAAGCCGCCACTCGGCTCTCAGCAGGCCGCTTTCCGTCATGCGATGCAGCGCCGGATAGAGCGAGCCCTCTTCGACGCGTAATACTTCATCGGAAGCCTGTTCAATAGAGGCCGAAATCGCGTAGCCGCTATTCGGTCCACGGCGCAGAACTTTCAAAATCAAGATTTCCAGCGAACCCTGCAGATGATCGGCTTTGGGCATGAGAGAAAGATATCTAAGTATAGATATCTTAGAGAAGATATCTAGGTATAGATATCTTACTGTAATCGCTGCGGCAAGTGCAGGAGGTCGGAGAGCGGCCCCAAATGCCGCAACTTATCCGGATTGACAACGGACCGGATTGCAGCGACCCGGCCGTCTGAGATATCAAGCGCAAGTACGCTGATCAGCCGCGCGTCCCGATCGAAAAACATTGCGCCCGGCTGCCCGTTCACCACAACCCGTTTCATGTCGAGACGCAGCTCTTTGGCCTTGCCGAACAGCCCGCGTACGAAAAGCGCAACGCGGTCGCGTCCGAGCAAAGGCTTTGGAATCGCGGTCGCTTTCCCGCCGCCGTCGCCGTAAACTGCCGCATCGGTCGCAAGCAGATCGACCAAGCCGTTCAGATCGCCGCCCTGACACGCCGCAAAGAAGCGTTCCGCCAGTTCGTCGCGCTTCTGGGGCGAGCTTTCAAAGCGCGGCTTACCGGCTTCCAGATGCTTGCGCGCTCGCGTGAACAATTGCCGGCAGTTCGCTTCGCTTTTACCGACAATTTCCGCAATTTCGTCGTAGCCATAATCGAAAGCCTCGCGCAGCACGAACACGGCCCGTTCGAGCGGCGTTAAAGCTTCGAGAATTGTCAAAAACGCCATGGATAACGATTCGGCCATCTCGGTTTCGCGCGACACGTCGCTTCCCCTTTCTTCAATCACCGGTTCGGGAAGCCACGTCCCGACGTAAGATTCTCTGCGCGCACGCGCCGAACGGAGCTGGTCTATGGCCAGCCGCGTCGTGACCGCGGCCAGATAGGCGCGTGGCGAGTCGATAGCTGTCCCTTCTTGTTGCGCGCGAAAAAGGCGCAACTGCGCTTCCTGCACGATATCCTCGGCATCGGCCACGCTTCCCAGCATGCGGTAGGCGATGGCGAAACCGAGGCGTTCGAGATCGTCCGCCATCTTTTCACGTTATGACGAAGGAAGTCGGGCGTTTGTGACGCTTCTCTGTCACAACCAGCGGCGGTAGACCGTCATGCAGGGTGAAGGAACGATATGAAGATTTTTGTTGCAGGCGCTACCGGCGCCATTGGTAGACGTCTCATTCCCATGCTCATCCAACGCGGCCATCAGGTTACGGCCGCTACGCGCAGCAGCGGCAAAATGGACAGCCTGCGGGCGGCGGGCGCCAAACCGGTATTGCTCGATGCGCTTGATCGCAAGGCGGTGCTGAGCGTTGTCCCGCCGTTTGCGCCCGACGTGATTGTGCATGAGATGACCAGCATCGGGCGTATGAAAAACTTCAAGAATTTCGATGCCGACTTCGCCGTGACGAACCGGCTGCGCACGGAAGGGACAGAGCATCTGCTTGCCGCAGCCCAGGCGGCCGGCGCCTCCCGCTTCCTTGCCCAAAGCTACACCGGGTGGCCGAATGAGCGTAGCGGAGGACGCGTGAAGAGCGAAACCGACCCGCTCGATCGCAACCCTCCCAAAGCCATGCGCCAGTCATTTGCGGCGATTCAAAAACTGGAACACATGGTGACGGAGGCGCCGGGACTAACCGGCATCGCCTTACGGTACGGCAGCTTTTACGGGCCGGGTACGTCGATCGCTCCGGGCGGCGACATTGTCGAGGCTTTGCAAAAACGCAAGCTTCCCATCATCGGCGGCGGCGCAGGCGTCTGGTCCTGGATTCACATCGACGACGCGGCCTCTGCGACCCTGCTCGCAATCGAAAACGGTCCGGCAGGCATCTACAACATCGTCGATGATGATCCGGCGGAAGTATCCCGATGGCTGCCCGCTCTCGCACAGGCGATTGGCGCGAAACCGCCCTACCGCGTGCCGGCCTGGCTGGGCGCCCTGTTAATCGGCGAGGCCGGAGTTTCCATGATGACCAAGGTGCGCGGCTCTTCTAATGCCAAAGCAAGACGGCTGCTCGGGTGGCAACCACGTTATGCAAGCTGGCGCGACGGCTTTCGCCACGGCCTGACGGCGCCGCTATCGGCAGAAGAACCGATTCACCGCGCGTGATCGCAGGCGCACTCGGATGAAGCGGGTTTGCGCGGAACGTACCTGCCGGTCGCATCCACCGAACCGTCGTCCTCGTAACGATCGTGATGGCGTACCCAATCGCTCAGGTTGTGACGGGGTCCGGTTTCATTGCGGCCTTTCGGTGTCAGATCCAGATACATGTATGCACCCACAAGTAATTCGTCTCCGCGGCCATAAGTCGAATAGGTGTGGTAAATCGCGCCGCTCCCGTCCTGATAAAAGACGCTGTTTCCCGATAATTCTTCGGAGAGAAAGTCGCGCTGGTCGTAGTTGTAATAAACCTTTCCGTTCGCGGCCTCTTCCTTGCGATACGAAACATGAAAATCGAAGTTGAAATCGCTGCGATAGGACGAAACCCAGCGGAAATGCCAGCCCATGCGCCTTTTGAACGCCTCAATTTCGTCAAGCGGAGCGCGCGAAACCGCGACAAATGCTACATCGTGCTGCTCGATATGCAAAAGCGCGCCGTCCACGTGATCGGCTTTGAACGAGCAGCCGACGCATCCTTCCTTCCAGCCCGGACCGAACATGAAATGCTGCACGAGGAGCTGGCTGCGTCCTCGAAAGAGCTCGCTAAGAGTCTGTTTGCCTTCGGGTGCATCGAAAATGTATTGCTTATCGACTCGGACCCACGGCAATGTGCGCCGCCTTGCCGACACTCTGTCCCGCGCGCGGGTCAGTTCCTTTTCTTCTGCTAACAACGCCTTGCGTGCCGCGAGCCATTCGTCACGGGAAACGATCTTCGGATTTTCGATGTTGTCCATTCACAGGCAGATCGTTCGGCAAGGCGCGGAAACGACAGTCCGTAAAAATTTATTTCAGGATTGGTGCTGGAGGTGGGGGTCGAACCCACATGTTCAGTGAAGAACGCGGGATTTTGAGTCCCGTGCGTCTGCCAGTTCCGCCACTCCAGCGCGAGCGCGGGTATTTCCGAGTATAGCCAACACGCATCATTTGGCAGCAGAGTAGGATTGTTCGGGCGAAGCTCTGGCGAAATACCAGAGATTTCGCATGCTATTCGTGGCGCGGGGTCGGCGAAAGTGGTGGCGATTGCGGTATGGTAAACAGGAGGCGTTTTCGCTCGGCTAGGCGGGCGGCTTGACTGTCAAGTACTGACCGGGATCGTATTTATGGGTTCAGACAAGAAAACAGCTCACCCGATCCTCAGCCAGAGTCTTTTTCAAACCACATATGTGCACGCTGCGACACGCAGTTACACGACGAGCAGCATCCTGCATGCCGTTTCGATTGCGGCGCTGCTCCTGATCGCCGTCCCCGCGATACAGGATAATGAACCCCGGCCCGAACATGTGACGCTGGTCGCTCCGCCGATTCCGGCGTACCAGCCGAAGACGATCCCACCTGCGCCGCGCCGGGTGCATCCTCTGCAGGAAATTGTAAGAAACGAACCCAAACCGAAGATTCCCCCGGTCATTAAGCCGCCGGAGGTCAAGCCGGTCACTGTTCCCCGCCGGGAGCTGACAGCGGCTCCTGAAATCAAAACCGAGATCACACCGGCTCGCCCGTTACCCGAGCTCAGGAGGGAACCTGCGCCCAAGCCTCCGGTCCAGACCGGCACGTTCCAGCCGGTCGAGCTAGCCAAAGCCGCACCTGTTGCTAAGGAAACAAAAGTAGGCGGATTCGGCGATCCGCACGGCGTTCCTGCCTCGGCCAACTCGCGTCCTTCGACGGTCACTCTGCCGCAACTGGGTTCGTTTGATCAACCTGCCGGCGCGGGCGTTTCGGGAGGCGGAGGGCGCAGCGCGTCGGGAGGTGTCCGGCAGACTTCGTTCGGCAGTCCGGGCGATTCCACAGGCGCCCCAGGCGGGACGGGGCGGGGAGGCGGAACGGTTCATACAGGTTCGTTTGGCGAAACAGTGTCTCCACAAGCGCCGGCTCCCGCCGCTCGCTCGAAGCCGGCCGAACCAGCATTCAGCCCGGTCGAAATTCTTTCGAAACCCAAGCCGCGCTACACGGAAGAAGCGCGCAATCTCAAGCTGGAAGGCCAGGTCTCGCTCGAGGTCGTCTTTCAGGCGAACGGATCAATCCGCATTGTGCGCGTGGTGCACGGCCTGGGCCACGGTCTCGATGAGGCCGCGGAACAAGCCGCCAGCAAAGTCCGCTTTCGCCCGGCGACTCGTGGCGGTGTACCCGTCGACAGTAACGCAACTATTCACATTACGTTTCAACTCACTTAGGCAGCACGATTTCTATGTTCTTATCCAGCCGCAAGGCTTTTTCCCTCAACCTGATTTTCCTGGCAGTTTTCGCCTCCGCGGCGCTTTCACAAACAGCGACTGCCCAGACCCAGCCGAAATCTCCTTCCGATCCGTCGCAGGACATGAACCAGGTCCTCTGGCGCGCCAATTCGACTCCGGCTCGCAATCTGGACGAGGTAATCGATCGCGCCGTTAATAGCGAGCACGTGCTGATAGATCGCCTGCGCTCGAAAGAGCCGGTGCTCGAAACCTACATCCAGGAAATGAAAAAGGACCCCGACCTCGGCTTCGTTCCCAAGCACGATTTTTATTTTCTCGGCAAGTTGAACATGACCAAGGGCATCGTCGATAACTCGTTCATGCCGAAACGGCCGCTTGTCAAACGCGTTCCGAGCTTCTTTTCGAGCATATTTACGACGCAGTATTATCCGGGCGGCTTTGCCGACCAGATCTTTCTCGACCCCTCCGGCTTTGACCGCAGCCGTTACGATTTCGAGTTTGTTAAGAAGGAGTTTCTCGGCGAAGTGCGATGTTTCGTACTCGACATAAAACCTAAGCGCAATACGGGCAAACGGCACTTCGAGGGACGGATCTGGATTGAAGATCAGAATTACAATATCGTCCGTTTCAACGGCCGCTACATTCCGTCGCCACAGCAGGAGTATTCGCATTTTGAATGCTGGCGGACGAATGCCGGAGGGCTCTGGCTGCCCAGTTACGTTTATGCGCAGGACGAAGGATATCGCTGGGGGCTCGTGAGCACAGCTCCTATGCGGGCGCAAACGCGTCTGTGGGACTACGAAACGTCCAAGGACCGCGCGCAGCAGGCGTTTACCGATTTGACGGTAGAAAGCCCGCAAGGCGTCCGGGATGAGAGCCAGGCGAACACCAACGGCTACTCGCCGGCACAAGCCGAGCGCATGTGGGAGACGCAGGCGGAGGAAAACATCATTGACCGGCTGCAGAAGGCGGGACTGATAGCTCCGGCGGGTGAAGTAGATCAGGTCCTCAACACGGTGCTGAACAATCTGGAGGTTACCAACGGCCTCTCGCCAGATCCGTCGGTGCACGCGCGCATTCTGTTAACAACGCCGCTAGAATCGGTTGCGGTTAATCACGCGATCCTGATCAGCCGCGGTCTGATTGACGTACTGCCGGACGAGGCGTCGCTCGCGGCCGTGCTTGCGCACGAACTGGCGCATGTCGTTCTGGCGCACTCCATCAACACCAAATATTCATTCGCCGACCGCTTGCTGTTTGACGATCCGCAGGCACTTTCCAAGATCTCCGTCGGCCGCACGCGCGAAGAAGAAGACGCCGCCGATGCCAAAGCCGTCCAGCTTTTGAAGAATTCGCCGTATAAAGATAAGCTCCCGCGCGTGGGGTTGTTTCTTCGGATGCTATCGGCGCGCAGTGACGATGTGCCTCATCTAATCAAGCCGCTGCTCGGCAACCGCATGGCGGATACCAAGAAAGATCTGCGGCTTTCCGGCTTGATGGAGATGGCTCCGGAGTTGCAGGTGCGCGATAAGAACCAGATCTCGGCTTTGCCGCTCGGTTCGCGGGTGGTGGTCGATCCATGGTCGGATCGTCTCAAGCTGTTAAAGGCGCAGCCGGTCGCGCTTGCCTCAGCGAAAGAGAAGATGCCGTTCCAGGTCACGCCGTTTGTTGTTTATTTGACGCGCGAAGGCTCATCGAGCGGCGTGGCGGCACCGGCCGCGAACGGCTCCGGCGCAGATCATGCGCCGCCTTCAAAGTAGCGAAAACTCGGCGCCAATTTCGTGCAAGCACACGCGCTCCGAAGCGCTGCCCACAGCCGCCAGTAAGCGTTCAATCGGCTCCCGCTTCGGTTCCCGGCTCAGTTGAAAAGTTTGATGATGTACAGGCAGAATGAATTCTGCGCCGGCATCATTGGCCATGCTGAGCGCCTGTTCCGGATTGCAATGAACATGAATCCAAGGATCGTATGCGCCGATCGGCATGATGGCCAGATCGACCGCGCGCGATGAGCGCAAATCGCGGAAATGCGTGGTGAATGCCGTGTCCCCGCCAAAGACAACTCGCCGCGAGCCGATTTCCACCAGGTAGCCATTAAATCCGCGATAGACGTCGCTGCGCATGCGTGCGCCCCAATGCGCAACCTGAAATGCCTTGATATTTGCGGGACCATCGCGAACCGTTTCGTTCCAGCGCAGCTCGTGCACATGAGCGTAGCGGCGGGCGCGTAGCAAGTCGCTTGTATGATGCGCCGTAACCACGCTGGTCCGGTTACTTTCGAGCGCGCGCAAGCTCGGTAGATCGAAATGATCCATGTGCGCATGCGAGAGAAGGATTAAATCGATGTGCGGCAAAGCCGCAATGTCACAAGCTGATTCGACGAGACGTTTGATTCCGAGCGTGACGGGCCCAAAGTTCAGCCCCACACGCAGGCTGAATACCGGATCGGTGAGAATTGTGTACCCATCTACCTTCAATAAGACTGTGCTGTGCCCCAGCCAGGCGGCATGCATACCCTGATCGGGCCAGGCGAGCGGTTGCGGCCGGTGCGACGCGCGAAGCGTTTCGCGGCGGTATTCTTTTGCGACCTCGCGCAAAAAGGCGGGGGCGGCCCTGCGTAGAAAGCGTGCCGTTTCGGGCACTCGTACGTGCCGGCCGGGCCGGGGATGACGCGTGTAGTACGTCGAATGGCGGAATTGCGGAGCGTGTGCCACTGTTTATTGGATGCTTAAATGGACCGGAGGTTCATCACTTTAAGAGTATGCGCAGGCCAAAACCCGCTTCTTCCCAGGATGGCATCGAGCGCCGCGATCTTCTCAATTCCACTCTGCTCGCGGCCGGCAGTCTTCTGCTCAGTACGGTGGCGCCGCTTGATTTGCTGGCCGAAGAAGACTGGACCGGGTACGGCGGCATCGGCGATTATGCCCGCTCCAACGGCAACACGTATGAAGTGATGACCGCCGGGCACAAGATTCGTGATCGCGCCTTTGACGGACGACCGCCCGAACCGGTCGCCACGGGCGAAACGTACGACTGCGTGATCGTTGGCGGCGGCATCAGCGGACTCGCCGCGGCTCTGCTGTTCATTCGTCAGACGAAAAATCAAAAGACGTGTCTCGTCATTGACAATCATCCCATTCCTGGCGGCGAGGCCAAGCGCAACGAGTTCAACGTAGAGGGACAGCGGCTCATGGTCCATCAAGGCTCAGCCGCCTGCTTTCCTCCTTTGCCGGGCACATTTCTGGCCGGTTTTTACGACTCGCTCGGTATTGACTGGAACGGATTTCAATATCAGCGCTGGGGCGGACAACAACCGGAGTTTCCAGTGGAAACCGCGCCGTATCCGAATGGCGGGCCGCATTCCGGCTTCTTCTTCGGCGCGAAATTCGGTCATCCTGAGGGGCTCTGGCTGATGGATCCCTGGGGCAAGCGGCTGGCGGGCGCTCCGATCAGCGAAACAGCACGGCAAGAATTGCTCCAGATGCGCGAAGAGGATCGCAAACCGTTCTCCGCCAAGCGCCACCAGCCCAAAATACATGGCGACGAGGTGTCACGTCATCTCGACAGCATCACACTCGAACGGCATCTTGCCGAGACATACGGGCTGAGTCCAACGACGATTCGGGCATTTCTCTCGCCGATCAGCGGCGGCGGCTCCGGACTTGGCCCGGATGCGCTGTCTGCCTATGCCGAGTACGCGGCTGACGTGCTCTTGCCATGGCAGTACGACAAAGGCGCACAGATGTTTCCAGGCGGCAATACAGGTATCGCCCGTCACATCCTTAAGCAAATCATTCCGGCTGCGATCTCCGGCGATGGAAACATGGAGAGCATCTGCCGCGGACGCGTGAACTTTGCCGCGCTGGACCGTGCGTCGCAACCGGCGCGTATCCGCCTCGGTGCAACAGTTGTTTCGGTGCAGCACAGCGGCGACCGCGTTTTGATCGACTATACGCAGGCCGGCCAACTGAAGCGCGTCCAAGCCCAAAGCGCGATCATGGCGGGCGGAAGCTGGACGACGAAACATATTGTGCGCGATCTTCCGACGCGCTTACGTGAAGCGTATTCACAATTCCACCGCGCTCCGTGCCTGATGGCGAACGTGGCCGTGCGCAACTGGCGTTTCCTTTACAAGCTTGGATTGACCGAGTGCCAGTGGTTCGAAGGCATCGGAAACTATCTCACGCTGCGCAAAGTCGCGACGTTCGGGACGGATCCCGCAACGCTAAATCCCGACACACCCACGGTACTCACGCTCAAGATACTTTTTTCTTATCCGGGCGAATCGCTGGAAGCGCAAACCGTTCGCGGGCGCACCGAGTTGCTCTCTACGCCATTCCGCACTTATGAGCGGCGTATTCGCGAGCAATTCACGGCCATGTTCTCACGCAGCGGTTTCAACGCCGATCGCGATATTGCAGGCATCATTCTCAATCGCTGGGGCCATGCCTATTTAAGCCCACAGCCGGGTTTTTTCTTCGGCAAAGACGGCGCGCCGGCGCCCGGCGACGTCATCCGCCATAATCCGTACGGCCGAATCGCTTTTGCGAACTCCGATCTCGCCGGTATCATGGACCATCGCATGTCGATTCTGGAGGCGCAGCGCGCAGTAGGGCAGATATTGTAAATGTCTCACTCGCGCAGGAGTGCCTTGGGGACAGGAAACACGTCGTATCGGAAGGCTAGTCCGGATGCATTTACAGGGTCTTTATCCGCGATAGCGCGTGCGGCGGGCTGATCGGCTGCTTCGATGATCGCAACACCCCATGTGCCGGCCGGGTCAGCAACCGGCCCGACAAAAATAGCGAGGCGTGCGGCAGCGAGCGAACTCCAATATGCGCCGTGGGCTTGCATGACTTCGCGTTCGTTCGCGTTCATATCTTCCGAAAATGTTGGGCGCGGAGGAGTCAATTTAAACAAGTAATAGCTCATGGCTTGGGGGTTTCGGCGGGATCGCCGAAGGTGATCGTCGATTCCGCTTCGAATTTTTTATAGCCCTGAAACTGCATTTCGTTCCGGATGTGGTTTGTATCGGTCGCCATCAGCACTTCCGCTTTCACGGGCAGCAGATAGCTTTTAGCGCCGATCGGGACGGCATCATACTCAATCGTGGTGGCCGTGCTGCGTGTACGAACTTTTTCCGGAATGTCATCGGCCTGAGTCTGAATCCGCCACACTTCCCCGCTCTGCGGATCGGCCCAAACCGACCCGTGATACGCCACGACGGCTTTTACCAGATCGCTCAAACTTAAGCTCAACGTCGAATGCTGCTGGCTCACCGCATAATCGAACTTCGCGATGCGCCTGCCGCGCAGTTCG
Organism: Bryobacteraceae bacterium; assembly: GCA_036557945.1. Lineage (GTDB taxonomy): Bacteria > Acidobacteriota > Terriglobia > Bryobacterales > Bryobacteraceae > Bog-105. The sequence goes on from DATBGM010000103.1 coordinate 19,462, forward strand.
TCCCAGCCGCTCCAGGTAAACTTTGCTTCGCTCACAGGATCGAAGATGTTGTTGAGCCACATTCCGAACTCGCCGGCAGTTGTGAGCGGTCTGCGCCAGCCGCGATTGTAGCCTGCTACGGCTTTGTTATTTACTGCCAGAAGCGTCCGTTCCTCGCGGCCGTTGTTGTAGACGAGCTTCGAAGTGAGCGTGTCCCCTTGATGCCAGTTCTTCGGTTTACGCCCTGCCTCAAACTGCGAGACGGTTTCCTGGCAGATGAAATTCGGAAGATTGGAGGTGTACTCCACCGCGTAATCGCGCATGGCCGCGACTATGCGATCCTGCTCCGCTTGAGAAGGCGCTGCCTCCTGCGCGAGCAGCGCTCCGACTCCCGCTACCAACCCCAGCAATACCGCTCGGCTCATACGTAAACTACAGACGTTTTATCACGTCAGCGCCCGCGACCCGGCACGTTGTGGCGCACGATCCTGTATTCTTTCGAGACGGGATGGGCTGTTCGGGGTGGGCAAGAGCAGCCCAGCCGTTCGAGAGCGAAGACGATTTGCGGCAAAATAGCGCATTGTTTCATCGGTTTTGGTACCGGTGAGGGGCCGTTTGCTTCATGAAAATGCTACGTGTTTCTAAGAATGGACGGGATCAATGACGAGACTGAGTCGTATTGATCCGGAAGCGCTTTGCGTCAGCCGAGAAACTCGGCCCGCGGTCGCCGAATTCGAGACCAATATTCAGAACAACAAGGAGTTCATTCCGAATTTCGGCGAGCGCCGCCAGGGTGAAAGGAATCGGTAGGGCTTTATTGATGAATCAGGTGGTGAGCCTGCAGTGGATTTACTGTTGCGTTCTCGAATCAGCCGAATCGGTCTCTTCAGCAGGCGTCCGGCGGATGAGTCTCGCGGGATGGTTTCCATCCCGCGAGTAATGCCATTACTTCCTTCGACGGGCAAGAACGGCCAGCACGAGACTGGCTCCCGCGAGCGCGAAGGTTGCCGGTTCCGGAACCGGGCTGCCAGGAATGTCGCGAAACGATTTGATCTGCCACGCCAAAGCCGAGCCGCTTGGGGTCGCCCCGTCCCAGTTCAGCGTCGTTCTGCCCGTGAGGACAAAATCGCCCACGAGATCCCTGATCACCAGGTTTTCGACGGCGGCTCCATTACCGACTGTCGAATCCAACGCCGCCGAATCGGGCACCGCGACAAAACCGCTACCCGTGTTGAGCCTCATCCCGGTGAGCAGCGCCTGGCTTCTGGATGTGGTCGCAGTCGCCTCCGCTCGCGTCCGGAACGCCAAAAAATTTACATCCGCGGCTAGAGGATCGGTGAAGGAGGCCTGATAGTTCGTCCCGAAACTGAAAGAAATTGTGGAGCCGGTGCGCGATAGCTGGAAGGAAACCAGCGAATTCGCAAACCCGGACGAACCCCAGGTGTACTGTATCGAACCAGTTCCGGGCAGGGGCGACGAGTTCGTTGGAGGCGTGGAATCCGGCGGATTATTTCGATGCAATCCGATTTCATTCGTCCCGCTGCCGTTGTCGTTGCCGATGCGGCCCTGCGGAGCGAAAACTTCGTTGGTGTAGTCGACCGTCGGCGGCCAGCCGGCAAATCCCGGGGCCCCGAGCGCGTTCATGTAGTTGTTAAAGGCCAAATCGTCCCCAACATTGCCGACGATGGTTGCGGCTTGAGACACGCTGGCCAAGACAAACAGAGCTAAGCAGATACGTCTCATGTCTGAGCAGTATATACTAGAAAATCGTCCTCAATTTTGCCATAAATCTCACCCGGCACCCTGAATCGAGGGTCAATTCTGTATGACCCGGCTGTGGTCGAGAGTGAAACGTGAGCGCCGACAACTTGTTGTTGCGGCCGTGGCGCACAGCACCCGAGCTAAAATGCATCGAGCTGCATGGCAACGTACCAGGTGAAAACGCGTTGCTTGCGGGATGCCGGTAACTGCCTGGTTCCAAACTGGAGCCACCCGCCGGGATCGAACCGGCGACCTGCTGATTACGAATCGCACTGTTGATTGTCCGCTGAGCACTGTGCCGCTTTCCCATCTAGAGCTTACGCAGTGCTCAGTTCCGCCCAATCATGTTCCGTCCACGGTGTCCGCTCCCATTGGCTCCCATCTTGGCTCCCAATATCCGCACAAGATCGGATCGCCGTGGGTGCCCTTCACGACGACGTTCACTCCATAGCTTCGGTTTGGCGGAAGCCGCCATTGTCCAGGGGTGCGCGGACTCTAATTGTAGTTTGACGTTATCGACATAATACTTTCGAGTTTGGGTTCGATTTCGGCTGCTGGTCGTCGTGTAGAGCCCACACCAATTGCTATTAACCATCCCGCACCATTTACCACCTACCAACCGTCCGGCGCATTCCGATGTCTGAGCGGGTTTGCCAGTGCGCCCGAATTGTCCAGGGGAGGGGAGGTGCCAATTACGATTTGGCTCGAACCAGGTAACTTTCTTGGGTTCGAAATCCGTTGATGCCAGAATTCTCGTCTGGCTACATCCATGACCGATTATCTTGTTTCAGCGGTCTTTTGCACCAAATCGCCGGGTCTCGCTCGCCACCAGAGCCGTGTCTGCCCCACGAATAAGCGCCGCTGAGCTTCTCCAGCGTCTTATCAAGACGTTCAATCCGTTCCTGCATTTCCGTCAATTTTGATCTGCTCATGTTGAACTGATCTGACGCTTCACCTTCTGAGGTCTGGCACGCCTGGGATTCCGCCGTCTGGCTGTGAAGCATACTCTTCAGGTCGGCGAGTCTCGACTGAACCTGCTTAGCATCACTCTCTTGCATCGAGCCGGACGCCAAAGCGGTATCGTTCCGTTGAATGACCGCCGCCGTATTCTGGCGTGTGTTCTCGGTGTTCGTGCACCTGTCGTGCACACTTTCCACTCGGTGCTCGGCGCGAGCCACCGCCGCATCCTCCAGTTATAACTGATAGAGCGCAACCTGCACTCGCTGGGATGCAACGGTCATTGCCTCGATATCCCTTCGGAGTTGATGAACCTCACCCATCAGGGACTGTAGTGTATCGTTGTCCTTCTGGGGCAATTGGCACAGCCCATTCGTCGCGACCAATAGCATGGCGGCAGCCGCAATCTGTTTCATGCCTCGTGATGTTATCTGAAGTTCCGCAATCGGTGCCGAGGTCGCACCGTTGACGGAGTTCACGACCGGAACAACCACACTAAATACATGGCCAACATGTTTGAGCAAATGATGCAATCCGCGCTACTCTTCCAGCAGTTCATGCGCAGCGGCGTCCTCCGGCAGCAGTGCCGACGCTCATCATTCTCTCGAAACAGTCAGCCGGGGCTAATCAGATACAACTCGACGAGCATATCAAGAGGATGCGTTCAGATTGTAAGCGTATGCGGCGCAAACGGGTAGCTCTCAAGGCGAACAGAATTAGGACTCTCACTTCGGGCCGATTCCATTGCAGAGCACGGATGGAGCAAGCGTGATGGCGACCCGCTGCCTCACAGCCGAAATCAGATGACCGTGTTTCGCTCTCTTGCTCGAATGAAGTGAATCTTAGCCGGAACTGTTCACTTCAGAAGCGTCTCCGTAATAAATACTTGCGGCGGCTCCGTCGGATTCTTTAATGACCGTGAGACCTCGATTTCGAACGAGTGATGCCCAATGACAATCCCCAACGTTTGGATATCATGCTCATACTGCGAATGTCTAATTGAAACCACCGCGTCCACGACGACCTCAGATTCTGGGAAATTAAGAGTCATCCCGTCTGGCCCCGGCGGCACCGTGACTGGCACGGGTTTTCCAGAAACCGCTGCCATTGCCTTTATAAGCGTAAGAAGCGCGTCGTTCATTTCGACGTTGTTATCCGTGATATTGAGATTCTTTTGGATACGCGACACTCCACTCGCATTGAACCACACCCAGGCAGCAACTGGACTTTCAATGATCCACCATTTCGCCCCAGCTGAACTTTGTTGGTCGATTGTCACCTTGCAACTCTTGCTCAAGCTGTCGAGAACTGCGGTTTTGCTCATACCGTATCGAAGCGTAGTTCCGCATATTGTAATGCCGTGATCCTGCGGTAGCGCAGGAGGCACAACAATGGATGCCAAGGCCAGAAGTTGTATGGCGCGGAGCATGCCTGAGATCTTAGCGCAATTATTCCAATTGTTTTCCATGAAGGTTCGTAGTGGCCCTTGAACCGTTGAAGTATGCCGCAATTGCGGATTGATGTTTGAAACTCCGTCATCCACAGGGTGAGTCTAGCAGATTCTTATTTTGTTCGCCTTGATCTCTGAACTGAGCAGCCTTATCAGCTCGGAAATAGTCCGATAACATAATGAGTTCCATCCTGAACGACCATGCTTTCTGGTGAAATCCGCAATCAAATCGATTTAATCTGGAACACTTTCTGGACGGGCGGTATTTCCAACCCGCTCGAAGTCATCGAGCAAATCACGTATCTCTCAGCTCCAGAGGGGCGAGTCTCGCAAACTAGGGTTGGTCAACTTGAAGACTGACGACAGCAGGCGATGCATCGAGCTTCCTCAAGTCTGCGTCGTGGCGCTTCAGGCTCATCAAAAGCGGCAAGCGCTGGAGCGTGCCATCGCGGGTTCAAGATGGGTCGAAACGGGACTCGTATACACGACCTCCATCGGTACCGGCATTGACCAGCGAAACCTGCTCCGCCACTATTACACAGTCGCAAAGGGTGTTAGACTTCGGAAGATTCGTTATCACGACTTGCGGCACACTGCTGCCTCGCTCTTGCTAGCTCTGGGTGTGTCAATAAACGGAGTTCGCAAGATCCTGGGGCATACCGACATCCGCACAACCATGAATGTTTACGGCCATCTGTACGATGCAGAGAAGAAGGACGCTGCCCAACGTATGGACACTCTTCTGCTTTCCGTGGCTCCCGAGTTGGCTCCCAAAGGCGAGGTCGAGCGTGTCAATTGAGCCGTAAGCAATTGAGAATGCTGGAGCCACCCGCCGGGATCGAACCGGCGACCTGCTGATTACGAATCAGCCGCTCTACCAGCTGAGCTAGGGTGGCCCAACTGCTCAATTCTAACAAAGCAGACCATCCGCCCTCTTACCGCCGAAACAGGTTGCAATAAGATATTTGCTTCGAGCCGTCTATGAAAAAGAAGCAGATGAACCGAAGAGAATTCAGCCGATTAAGCGCCGGCATTGCATTAATGAGTGCGCCCGTGCTGAGCGCATTCGCATCGGAATTTGATTATCCGTGGAAGCTGGGCATCATTACCGATGAGGTCGATCCGGACCTGGCGCGCGTGCTGGGCAGTTTCTATCCGAAGTATGCGCTGAAGTGGGCCGAGCTTCGAAACGTAAAGCTGGACGGCAAGAGCCGCTACCTATATAAATCAGCAACTCCGGCTCAAGCAGCCGCTATAAAGAAACAACTTGGCGATGCGGGCGTGAAGGTTTCGGTTCTCGACACGGCTGTCTACAAAATCACTTTGCCGGGCACCAAGCCGGAAGACGCGAATGCGAGCGACTTAAATCCCGGCGAAGGCGAGTATCAACGTCAACTGGAGGATCTGAAGCGCGCCGCCGACGTTGCGCACGCGCTCGGGACCAACCACATTCGTATTTTCACGTTCAAACGTGTTGCGGATCCGGATGCGATTTTCAACCGTATCGTGGATGAGCTGCATAAGGCGATCGCGGTTGCAAAGGAGCACGATCTCATTCTGCTGCTCGAAAACGAGTTCGATTGCAACACCGGTACCGGCGCAGAAAGCGCCAAGTTGTTCAAAGCCATTCCGGATCGCACGCTGATGCATAACTGGGACCCCGGAAACTGTTTCGAAGCGGGCGAGCAGCCGTTCCCGAAGGCGTGGAATCAGCTCGACCACTCACGCATTGCGCATGTTCATTTGAAAGACGCAGCCGGGAAAAAATGGAAACCGATCGGCTCGGGTGAAATCGACTTTGTAGGCCAGTTTGAGGCTCTGAAAAAGATGAAGTACGCGGGGACGCTCTCGCTCGAGACACATTACCGCAACGCGCAACGCGATCCGTACACTTCAAGCGTCGAATCCATGGAAGGTCTTGTCGGTGTACTGAAAAAAGTCTAAATGATCGGGAGTAATCTGGAAGGGGATCACACAGGAGATGAGCCCGCGTTTTATCAGCGTGGTGAAGACTTCACAGGAGGAGTTATGCCGGAAACCAATCTTGAAAAGCCGGGTCGCAGAAGCTTCTTGAAAGCGGCTGGCGGAGCGGCGGCAGCCGGATTCATGACGGCCGCTTCGGCGCGGAGAGTTCTGGGCGCTAACGACCGTATTCGTGTGGCCGTGGTCGGACTACGCGGCCGCGGCTGGGATCACGTCAAAGGCTATCATCCGATTCCCGGTGTGGAAGTGGCCTATTTTTGCGATGTTGACGAGAATGTTCTCCGCAAACGACTGGCTGACGCCGAAAAAATGGGTATGGCAAAGCCGGAGACCCAGGTGGATGTCCGCAAGCTGCTCGAAGACAAGAACGTGGATGCCGTCTCGATCGCCACGCCCAATCACTGGCATTCGCTGATCGGCATCTGGGCCGCGCAGCACGGGAAAGACATCTACATCGAGAAGCCCTGCTCGCATAACTGGTGGGAAGGGCGGCAGCTTGTGAAAGCTATCGAGAAGTACAAAGTAATCTGCCAGCACGGCAGCCAGTCGCGCTCGAGCGCCGCCATCCTGGATGCCATGCAGCAGATGCGCGAGGGCTTGCTGGGAAACGTCTACATGTCCCGCGGACTGTGCTACAAGTGGCGCGACACGATCGGACACGCACCGGTGGAACCTGTTCCGGCTGGCGTGGACTACGATCTCTGGACCGGGCCCGCGCCGCTGAAGCCGTTTACGAAAAACCGCTTCCACTATAACTGGCACTGGATTTGGGATACCGGCAACGGCGATCTGGGCAATCAGGGCATTCACGAATTGGACCTGGCGCGCTGGGGACTGGGCGTCGGCTATCCGACCAAGATCACTGCCATTGGCGGCCATTTTCTGTTCGACGACGACCAGCAGACGCCAAACGTTCTGACTGTCGCCTACGAATTCAAGAGCCCTGACGCCAAGACGAAGATGATGAACTTCGAGGTGCGCGGCTGGATGACGAACCATGAAGCAGGCATCGGAACACCGGAGTTCGGAAGTGAAGGAGTGCCTACCGCCGGGCTGTTGAAGCCGATTTCATCCGGGCAAGAGAAGAAGGGTTCTCTGGGACCGGTCTCTGGAAAGCCATCGACGATCGGCAACTTGTACTACGGCTCCAAAGGCTATATCGCAATCGGCGATTACAATTCATACAAATCGTTCCTCGGTCCGGAAAATGAACCGGGTCCGGCCAAACGCGCACCGGTCAAGAACGAGCACTATGTGAACTTCATCGAGTGCATGCGCAGCCGCAAAGCAGAAAACCTGCACGCGCCGATTCTGGAAGGACATCTTTCCTGTTCGCTGGTGCATTTGGCGAATGCCTCATACCGGCTGGGCCGCACCATTCATTTCGATCCGCAAACCGAATCGGTGATCAATGATTCGGAAGCCACCGAACTGCTGAAGGGAACCTATCGGGCTCCATACGTTGTACCAGAGCAGGTGTAGCGAGGTGTTGAAGCCGCCGCAAGGCACACCGTTCCAGTAAGCACATATCACTCGCGTTCCACAGGTCCGTTGTGCGCGCGATTCCGAACGCCGATATCATCTCACCCAAGAGGATTGGAATGGAACGGAGAACTTTCTTAAAGGCATCAGCCGCTGTTTTTGCGATGGGGAAGGCTTTTGCGCAACCCGGGCCCGATTGGGGCGGCCCGGTTTTGGATACTCATCTTCACCTTCGTAAGAATCCCGATTCCTGCTTCACGCACATGCAAGGCTGCGGCGTGACCGATGCGGTTCTTCTCACTCGCGCGAGCGACCAGGAGCAGGCAAAGGAGGAGATGGCCAGGCGGCCGGGTGTATTTGTTCGATCGGTAGCCGCCGATCCTGCCCAGCCTGGGGCTGACGACATTATTCGAAAGGCCATTCAGCAAGGAGCAGTAAGTGTCGGTGAATTGAAATATCACCTTGCGCTTGATTCGCCTGAGATGCGGCGTGTCTATGATATTTGCGCCGAAATGGACGTTCCGGTGATGATACACATCCAGAATTTCCCGCATTTCCCGGGCGAGCTTCCATACAACACCGGATACCCGCAATTCGACAAGGTGCTGCGTACGCAACCCAAGACGAAATTCATCGGGCACGCTGATCTGTTCTGGGCACACATCAGCGCCGATGTGCCCACGGAGCGCGGCTATCCCTCCGGGCCGGTCAAGCCTGGTGGACTCACGGACAAATTTCTTTCGGACTACCCGAATCTCTATGCCGACATGTCCGCCAATTCCGGTAACAATGCGCTTTCGCGAGACCAGGATTTCTCTCGCGGTTTCATCGTGCGTCACCGCACAAAACTGATCTTTGGCAGTGACTGCAGTTGTACGGATGGAAATGGAGCGGGTATTTCACAGGGACGAAATCCGGAAGCGAGCAGGCTGGCCGGGAAGTGCGTGGCTCGCGAGACGCTCGGATTGCTGAAGAGAATCGCCGCGCCGGACATTTTTCGCCAGATTACTTGGGAGAACGGCCGGAAACTGTTCAAGGTGAATGCCTGACTTCGCTAGCGCGAGGGTTCGTCTAACGGAAATTCGTCGAGTTCAGAAGAGCGCAGGTGTAAGATGACCCCGATACCTATGCGATCGTTCGCGCAAACAGTCGACAGCGAGGGTGTGAATCATGTGTGAGCAGGAGTATTTCGAGAAAGACCGGCAAGAGTATGAGAGGCTCGGCCGGGTGACAAGAAAACAGTTCGGCATGCTGTTGGGCGCCGGCGTGGCAATGATGTTGCCGAAAGTCGCAAACGCGGTAACGGTCACGGAATCGGAGGTGAATGTGACGACTCCGGACGGCACAGCAGACTGCTACTTCGTACATCCCGCGACCGGTCGAGCGCCGGGCGTTCTCGTATGGCCGGATATCTTCGGGCTACGGTCTGCCTTTCGACAGATGGGAAAGCGGCTTGCAGAATCGGGCTATTCGGTGCTGGTAGTGAATCCTTTCTATCGCAGCAAAAAAGCTCCTACTGCCGCTGCCGGGGCTGCAACACCGATCGAGGAGGTAAGGCCGCTTGCCCAGACTCTGAACGGGACAACGCACATGACCGACGCGAAGGCGTTTATCAAGTGGCTGGATGAACAGCCGTCCGTTGCCAAGAATCGGAAAGTAGGTACACAGGGTTATTGCATGGGCGGTCCAATCGCGTTTCGTACTGCAGCCGCGGTGCCCGGTCGCATCGGAGCGGTTGCATCCTTCCACGGCGGCGGACTCGTAACGGATAAACCGGACAGCCCGCATCTGCAGGCTGCCAAAAGCAAAGCGCAGTTCCTTATCGCAATCGCGGAGAATGACGACAAGCGCTCGCCCAACGACAAGGATGTCTTGAAAGAGACGTTCGCTAAAGCGAATCTGCCCGCGGAAATCGAAGTTTATGCCGGCGCGGCGCATGGCTGGTGTCCGCCGGATTCGCGCGTCTACAACGAGCCGCAGGCCGAGAAAGCATGGAGCCGGTTGCTTGTGCTATATGGAAAAGCCCTGGCCTGAATTTCGAATCAGAATAGGTCAGCCCCGAACTTGTCAGCGGGCCTCCCCTCGATCAGCGGGCCATCTGGCAGAAAGAAACCGAAGCAGATGATCATTTACCGCCTCGGGCTTCTCCTGCTGCACCCAGTGGCCTGCTCCTCGAATAAGAGTCTTCGCCGTGAGGCCCGGCATTGTTTGCTCCAGCAGATCGAAGTCGCGCCGGTACATCGCAATAACGAGATCTTCCTCCCCGGCAATGAACGTTGACGGCTGCCGGATCTTACTGCCAGCCAGAAATGCCAGCAACTCGCGGCTCCGATCCATGTTCCGATACCAGTTCAGGCCGCCGGTAAATCCGGTCCTGGTAAATTCAGCGACGAAAAACTCGAATTCGGCAGCGCTTAGCCAGTGAGGAATGTTTTGCACCTGCGGAAGTGTATTGAGAAAAGCTTCAGAAGAGGGATACAGAAAACGCCACCGCTCCTCCTCGGTAACCCCGCCGCTCGCGCCCATGAACAAGCCCAGCAGGGAGCGACGAGGATCCTGCGCCAGATCGCGGTCTGCTTTGCCGGGCTCCTGAAAATAGAGTTGATACAACATTTGGCCGTTTGCCAGGAGCTGCTTCATCGCCGCAGTCGGAGGAGGCCCGTCCCAAAGCCCCGCAAGGTACGGTACGCTGAGCAGCGCGACGGCTTTAAACATGTCCGGACGTAAAAGCGCGCAGCTCCACGCAACGGCGGATCCCCAGTCATGTCCAATGACTGCCGCATCGTTCTCGCCCAGCGCGTGCACAAGCCCGACGATATCGGCAACCAGATGGCACAACGTGTAGTTCTCAACGGCGACGGGCCGGTCGGTCTGCCCGTAGCCGCGCTGGTCCGGTGCCACGACGCGGTAGCCGGCGTTAGCAAGTTCCGCGATCTGATGACGCCACGAGAAACCCAGTTCGGGAAACCCGTGCAACAAAACGACCAGCGGCCCCTCGCCTGCTTCCAGCAGATGCAGACGAATGCCATTGGTCTCAACGAACGAACTCTTAAAGGAATGCATTCCGCCGCCTATTGCGCTGGCGTAGAGTCGAGAGCTGTGGCGACGACGGGCACATGAGCCGGCCGGCGGAAGTTACCCCAGAGGACACGCGCCGCTATGCGCGGATGGAGAATGTGCGAAGGAGGCTTCAGCAGGTTACCGACCCGGTGAAACGCGACGGCTATCTTCGGATCGTGATGAGCTGCCTTGTGTAGCTTTGCAATATAGGCGTTGATCACTTTAACGGCGGCCGTGCGCGGACCCTTGGCCTCTGGCATGCGGAGATCGTTACCGACCGCGATGCTCCACGGGGTGTCGATAATTTTGGAGGCGCGCGTAAAGAAGCGCCGCGCCAGATTCGTTGTCCCTTGCGCCAGACACTTTTGCAGCGCCATAGCCTCGAGCGCTGCGACCGACATTCCCTGTCCGTAGATCGGGTTGAAACTCGATAAGGCGTCGCCCATCACCAGGTATCCTTGCGGGAACCGTCGCAATCGCTCGTAATGACGCCGCACACTTGCCGGGAAACGTGTGCCCGCCGCGTCACCCGAGGGTTCGGCGTTTCGGACGACCTCATAGATATACGGCGCAGGAAGCGTACGCGCAAATTCGACGAATCCTTCCAGCTCCGCAGGAGGAGGTGTGCCGAAATGGGAGATCAGAGTTACCGTCCAGCGCCCGCCTTCCTGCGCGAGCATGACACCGCCGCGCTTTCCCGAAGGTGTCGGAGGCATGATGACCGCCCGGTCACCATCCAGATCCTCTTGCCGCCGTTTGAAGAACCGCGTCGTATAGCACAGTCCCACTTCCACACGCTCTTCCTCCGGTTTGGAATAGCCCATTTCTTCCAGCCATTGCGATGAGCGGGATCCGCGCCCTGTCGTATCCACGACGAGAGCGCTTTCGATGAATTCGTCTCCGAGCATGACCCCTGTCACGCGGTACTTTGCGGGGGAGCTGGCTAACGCGGTGACGGTAACGTTCTCACGAAATTCGACGTTTGCAAGCCGACGCACGCGTTCTCGCACTATCGACTCGAGGAACGGCCGGGTCATGAGTAAGCCGTTCAACCCGCTCGCGCAGCGCGCATGGCAACCTCCCTCCATGAACCAGCGGCTCTCGCGGAGAATGTCACCCGAAATTGCTCCCTGATCGACGCATTGCGCGGAGATACCGGGAAAGAGTTTGTCGAGCGCTTCGCGCCCACCTGCCAGCAAGCCGTGCGTATGCTGTCCTTGCGGAACACCACGCCGGTTCTTGCTTGTGTTTGGCAGTTCGTCCCTTTCGAGGACAAGTACCTTGTCGTAGACGTCTGCTAGTACGCGCGCGGCCAATAATCCGGCCATGCTCGCGCCGATTACGATGGCTCGTTCTTCATTCGAATTCCTGGAAATCATGGGTCCTCACCAGCCAGTACGGAATCCACACAAGCTTTGGTTTTTCGAGCAGGTGGCGAATTCGGCGTCCTGTCTTAGTTCTCCAGCAACCCAGCCGTTGTCCTTGCACCTGTCCAGCCAACATCCGCAAGGGGTGCTCCGGCATCGGTAGGGCCGGTCGCATCCAATTGCAAGGCAGCCAGTTAGTGCACAGCTAGTGGGATCTTGGCGCGCACCGTCTTCGCAGCACGAAGTTTTCGGGAGGGAGGAGGATTAATTGTTTAGATAACGTGGAGCGCCGGCTCTGCGGTTCCTAATCAGCAAGCGGATCCGGCCGGATTTGGAAATGGACCACTTTGCTGGTTGTTCCCTTGCC